>ONSK01000053.1 GCA_900320455.1 uncultured Erysipelotrichaceae bacterium
GTATTCCGCCGGTCTGTGGATCAAGGGGAACTGTTCTTCCTTTTTGATCGTTCTGGCATAGCAGTCTGACAGCTGTCCGCGCATGACGTCCGGCCGGTGCGTTCTGAACCAGAGAACACCGAGCGGATTGAACGACTCAACGCAATACGGGCCATCATATGCATCCAGCAGCTTCATCGCTTCCGCGCATACTGGCATCTTCAGATCGGCATTTTCAATCTTCAGCTCCACAATCAGAGGCACTCTTCCCTTCACGAGATCCAGCACTTCCTTAAAGGACGGTATTTTCTCTTCCGTATCGAACAGATGAAAGGATCGGAGTTCTGCGAATGTGTATTCATATCCTTTGCCAGACACAGCATTCCCTTTACTGTCACGGACGGTTCTGTTCAGCGTGAAATCATGCATGATGAAAGGAATCCCGTCTTTTGAAAGCTGAACGTCAAGCTCAATGCCGTACCCTTTGTTCACCGCTCTTTCAAATGCTTTCAGGGAATTCTCCGGAATGCCGTTCTGATTGTCATACAGACCGCGGTGGGCATACCGGTATTGTTTCATTTTCTCTGTGTAACGATGTCTGCGGAGCGACGGCATGACCAGAAACAGATATGTTCCGGCAATCACGCCTGCGCCTGTCAGTATTTTTTTCATATGTCTGCCTTCATTTGTTGAAAATATGATCTTTGAGGAACTCCGTGCATTCATCATACGGAACGATCAGTCCGATGGTGTGATCAGCGCTGCTCATTGCCGAAGCAGTGCCGACGACCTCACCCTTCTCATTGATAATGCAGGATCCGCTGACACCGGGATACATCTGCATACTGATCAGTTTAAACAGATTTGTTCCCTCATGAACTTCTGCACCGCTGTAGACACCGGCAATCGCCGTCTTCGGTCCGTTCTGCGGCCAGCCGATCATCCAGATCAGGCTTCCGCTTTCCGGCTCGCTTTCCGCCATTTTCAGAGGATGTGTCACAGCTTCGATTTTCAGCAGCGCAAGGTCTCTTCCCGCATCCTGCGCAATCACTTCCGCCGGCAGCGTCTGCGTCCCGTATACGATGCGGTACATCGAGGAAGGATGATCGATCACATGGGCATTGGTCAGAATATATCCGTCAGATGTCACGGCATAGCCGCTTCCTCTGTACACGGTATTGCCGAAACTGGAAATGGAATATACCTGGGCAGCACTGCCGCCGTATGTATTCAGAATCGTATCCGTCATTTCCGTCTGTACGGGAACTGTATCTTCAAACAGAGCTTCGCGCATCCGCCAGCCGAACAGTCCGGCCAGAAACAGACAGAATACCGCAGTGATCAGATTCACGATCATCCGCTCTTTTCTGCTGTAGGTTTTCTTTTCAATGACTTCCGGCTTCAGAATTCCCTTCCAGTCATCCATACTGATCACTGAGGCATCATATACGCCTTCCGTATCACGCAGTTCTTCGTACAGAACATGATCATGAATGATCAGCAGCGGAATCTTCCTTCTGACGCAGAAAGCCGTCAGTTCACTGCACAGGGCACTTCCCTTTGTTTCCTCGTTTGCGTACAGCAGAGCACCTGCACATAAAAGCAGATCGTCTTTATCATCTGTCTGTATGAGACGGAAGCCGGCATCACGAAACACCTGTTCATACACGGACAGGTCTTCGCATTCTCCGGCTTTGATCACAAACAGATTCTGCATGACGTCATTGTACCACTGTCAGTCGGAAAACAGAAAATGCAGGATGATTCTCCTGCATTCTTCGCTAGCCTCAATTATCATCTTCCAGTACCTGAAGCGGCCAGATAACTTCTCCCTCATATATATCACCGGTCTGTTTTTCAGTGTATTCAAATCTATATGGGTATTTTTTATACAGTTCCTGTACTTTCCCGATATTCTCTTCGCTGATTTTATAATATTCATATTCCTTTGAATAAAGACGGTATCCAGGCTTGTCACAGCGAGTATTCTCATTCTGCCACGGATCTTCCACATCAGCCTTCTGCATATATTTACCAAATTCCTCCCAATGATCAGAAATCGGATTTTCCTGGGCAGCCTTCTGCCAATTTAAGTTGGAATGCACTTCATATACAATTTCATATACATCATCAGAATACTTCTGCATATATGTACAACCGGTAACTGCTTTATTTATATCCCTGTGCTTTGCATTGCAGCCAGACATTGTCAGAACCATCACGAGTGCTAATATTTTCTTCATATTGACCTCCAATATAATGAGTACCTGCAAGTTTTCTCTCAGAGATAATCAGTGGAATGGTCGGATCCAATAATCCGAATAATTACTGTTGGAACCTCGTCTGGCATCAATCTGGATATAAAACCTTGTAGCCGTTGTCCATGTACTGTCATCAAGGGAAATTGTCGGCGTCCAACTGCTGTTGCCGTAAATTGTTCCGCTTGTTGCGGTTCCAAGATGACTTTTTGATCTCTTTCCCATTACAGTTGTTGTATTGCCTATACCATTATTTGCTATTTCCAAATAGGAATCTGTTACCACAAAGCCATCATATACAGCAGCTATGGAATAGGTTAGCGAATTCAGCCGATAATACTTAATATTATCAGTACCGTAACTTTGGGTATATTTATAGATTACATTTGTCACGATAGAATCATGAAAAAACTGTGGGTGTCCAGTTTCAGTCAATGCTCTCAGCAGCATTGACTTTGATGTACTTTTCAGTTCTTCATCATCAATATATTTCACAGAATATACATATGCTTCTGTATATTCTCCTGTCAGAGGATCATATACAACATTCTGATCTTTATAGATTCTGTCAATCGCAATACCTGTCTCAGTCTTCCTGATCGAAGAATCTTCAAGGTTATAGTCCTCAGTATTGATCTGACTGATCACGTTCTGATTGACAAACACAGCAGAACCTTTTTCTTCTGCACATACCGGCATTATGAACTGCAAAGTAAGAAGTGCAAGTGATAGTACAGCTGTCAAAATCTTTTTCATTTTTCTTTTTTCCTCCTTTTCTTTACTCCGAACGATAATACTTTTCCTTTTTCTTTTCCATTTTTCTGTGACGAAACGGTATTTTTCTGTGATATTCCGTCATTTGAACACGTCCATTCCGGATTTCATCTTGTTTTGTTCAGATCATTTTTCATTTTCAGTATTCATGCATCTGGCTGATAACAGGAATTTTCTTCTTTCTCCTTTCATTTCTCAGAATAAAACCATATATCCGGAACACATAGCTTTTTGGGCTGAAACAGCCTTTTTTTGGGCTGAAGTGACTGTTCATTAAAGGTTTCTTATTCTTTCAATGATACCGGACAATGTGCTGACGCATTAAAAAGTCCCGTTTTCCAACGGGACTGATTCAGCGCACTTACTGTTCCTGAATATAATGGTTCTGGGCAAATCGGAATGCTTTCAGCGCCAGGTTCCTGGCTTTCTTTGCGACCGGTGCCTCAGGGCACATGATATCAAAGGCATGGAAACATCCGGGATATGTTCTGATCATGACAGGCACATCTGCCTGATACA
>ONSK01000033.1 GCA_900320455.1 uncultured Erysipelotrichaceae bacterium
GACATACTATGATCGAAATGAAGAATATCAGTAAACGGTATGGAGAACTGATCATATACAAAGACATGAATATTTCATTTGAAGCAGGAAAGATCACACATATCAGAGGCAGGAACGGAACAGGAAAGAGCGTTCTGTTAAAACTGATCCTCGGCTATGCAAAAGCGGACGAGGGGACGATATGCGCGGATGGCATCATGATCGGAAGAGATACAGATTTCCTGCCGGATGCAGGAGCGGTCATCAATACACCGGAGTTCATCAAAAACCTGACGGGAAGAGAGAACCTGCAGGAACTGGCAAAGATCAGGAAACGGACAGATGAGAGCTATGTCACGTATCTTTCAGAACTGATGGGAATGAAGGAAGCGCTGAATAAAAAGTACGGAACATATTCCGTGGGCATGAGACAGAAGCTGAGACTGATCCAGGCATTGATGGAGAAACCCAGATATCTTCTTCTGGATGAACCGTTTGACGGACTGGATGCAGAGAGTGAGAGGAATGTCACAAAACTGCTGGATGAATATATTCATGGTGATAGAAGCAGATATCTGATCTATACCAATCACAATCCGGAAGAGAAGAGATTATCAGATATCATTTATACACTGAATGAAGAAAAGCATATTCTTGAAATGATTTGAAACCTTGCGGGGGAGAAAAAAATACCGTCAGTTCATATGATATGAACCGGCGGTATTCTTATTTCTGAGAGTCAGATTTACTGCTTGAATTCAACCAGATCCAGGCATTCTTCCATGGTCTTTTCCAGGTCAGCCCAGTTCTGTTCAAAACAGGTTACGTTAATGATCCAGAACGCATCAGGTCTTTCAATGATATCAGTTGCGTAATGGTATTTATAGTTTTCGTTCTCAAAGGTATATTTGGCACGGAAGGCGGAATCATGAAGCTTGGCCAGTTCCAGATTTTCACTGCCCTCTGTTACGACATCAGCGTACTCATCGATCGTAATGCCTTCTCTTCCGAGTTCTGCCAGCTGTTCCTTTGTCTGGTGGGTCACGAAGATGAGAATCTTGTCAGAAGCGAGTGAATACTCAAATCCTTCAGCTGTAATCTCATCGAAGGCCATGTCTTTCGGCAGATGGAAGACCAGATCACCGTAAGTGTATTCAACGGTTGTTTCAGGTGTCGGAGTGGGTTCGGGAGTTGTCTTCGGTGTACTGCTTCCTCCGGAAGAACAGCCAGTCACCATTGTCAGGGCAAGCAGCGCCGCAAGCATTTTATTTGTTTTCATATCTTTTCTTCACCTCAATTTCAGTATAAAGGAAAAAGCGGAAATGATATACTTGAAACAGAAAGAATACGAGGAAAACAATCACATGAAAATGCTTGCTCTGGATTTCGGCGGAACATTTGTCAAACACGGAATCGTTGATGATGACGCGAATGTGACAGAGAAGGGAGAGATCCCTGCGCCGCGTGATACCTGCGAACACTTTGTGCAGGTAATCACCGATCTGTATGAAAAATACAGAGGAAAAGTGGATGGCATTGCCATCTCCATGCCCGGTGTCATCAACAGTGAAACAGGCTATCTCCATTCAGCCGGTGCCTACACGGAGATCATGAAGGATAAGAATCTGTTCGATCTTCTCAAAGAAAAGATTGATGTGCCTGTGGCTGTTGAGAATGACGGCAAATCCGCTGTTCTTGCGGAAGCGTGGAAAGGCTCTCTGGAAGGTGTCAGCGACGCTGCGGCAGTCATTGTCGGAAGCGGTCTCGGCGGCGGCATCATCATGGATGGAAAGCTCCGCAAAGGCGCGCATTTCGCATCCGGTGAAATCTCAGGACTTCTGGCAAAGCCCGGCATCTACGGCTTTGATAATTTCGTTGCCGGCATCTCTTCCACAACAGGTCTTCTGATGATGACAGCGGCAGCGAAGGGAATCAATCCGGGACAGTTTGAAATCTCCGGTTTCGCCGGAAACTTTGAACGTGATCCGAACCAGCCTGTATACGGCGGAAAGGATGTCCTGCAGTGGGTCACTGACGGTGATCCCGTTACATGCAATGTCTTCAATCAGTGGATCAAGAACCTGGTCATGGTCATCTTCAACCTCAAGATGACACTCGATCCTGAGAAGATCGTTGTCGGCGGCGGTATCAGCCGCAACCCTGTCTTCGTGGAAGCGCTGAAGAAGGAATATGACACAGCCTGTGCCAATCTGAAGATGTTCGGCATGCCGACGGCGGAACTGGATGTATGCCGCTTCACATCTGATGCCAACCTGATCGGTGCGGTATACAACTGGAAGCTTCAGAACGAGAAATAATGCTGTATGACAGAGACATCCGCGAACCCCTGTTTGAATTTCTGGAAGGTGAATTCGGAAAGATCAGGATCCTGGAAGAAAAGAAGGCGGGGAAAAGCAGGGCGGATGTTGTAATGGTGACGGAGGATGCGCTGTACGGGATCGAAATCAAGAGTGATGCGGATACGTACGCGCGTCTTTCTTCACAGGTAAAAGACTACAACAGATACTATGACTTCAACTGTGTCGCCTGCGGCACAAGACATGCCGGACACATCCGTGAACATGTTCCGGAATGGTGGGGCATCATCACCGTTGATGAAACAGAAAACGGTCCGGATTTCTACTGGCTGAGAAGACCTGCAAAGAATCCGAAGATGAAGCTGAAACAAAAGATCACGCTGCTGTGGCGTGGTGAGCTTGCCCGCATTCAGGAACGAAACGGCATGTATAAATACCGTGAAAAATCAAAGAAATTCGTGCAGGAAAAGATTCTGGAAAAGCTTGATGAAGAAGTGATTCAGCGGGAGATTTCCGCTGAGATGTTTGAGAGGGATTATACGCTGATTGAAAGTGAAATCAGTGAATACCGTGCAAAGCACAGAGGATAATCGTTATGAAGGAATACTGGCAGCTGCTTACCGGCAATGATGACATGACGGATGAAGAAGTATTCATCAAAGTGCGTGACTACTACACCGCATGTCTGCGCCGTCTGTATCACACAACCGCAGAAATACCGGACTTCAGGATTTATTATTCCGCAAGACAGATCAGCCTGGAAGAAGGCAGTAAGGAAGGCTACCTGGTAAAGAAGCTGACCAGGAAAGATCCGGAGATCACGGAATTCCATGTCGGTGATCTTTCCGAGATCGATCACTTTGAGGATTCCTATACCTGGTTCAGAGATGACGTGTTCGTCATGTTTGATTACCGTGAGGAAGGCATTTCACCATTGCAGTTTATTACCCGTCTGTTCTTTGCGGAAGTGTACAGGCAGTCTCTTTCCTACGGTATCCGGCATGTGAATATCACGCATATGTATGACATTCTGATATCCGGAGGCGTGACGGATTTCTTCTATGGGTTCTACCGCCTGGATCTGAATTTCCTGCATAATCTTTCAGCTGTGACATATGAGAAGAACTATGCGGACAGCCGCATCATTCTGCCAAGATACGATGATCTTTCGATCCGTCATTCCCAGAAATCCAATCTGAAGGTTGCCTTTTCGGAACCGATTCCCTTCACGATTGAGAATATGCGTCAGATCAGAAAGCTGCTGGAGCTGTCCAATGAAAAGCTGGCACTGGTCATCAACGGATCGGGAAAGATCATCGGCCTCACTGACAAGCACGCATTCCCGGATGAATGTGAGATTCGCATTCTCGGTCATCTTTCATGGCTGATCACCTACAGCGGAAACAGGAAGATTTCCTACAGCAATGCCAGATATCACATTCATGTAATGCGCAGCGGCGGTCTGGAACTGAAGGAAAGGATTCTGAAATCAGAACCGAATGTGACACCGGTCATGGTCAACCGCATTGAGGAAGTGATCAGGGAAGCCGCGAAACATCACGGCACGATCCTGATCATCGGCAATCCTCAGGAGATCAGAAACGAAACAGAACGTCTGTGCGATGCCAATACAGCCATTGCCATCCAGCCCATCAATGTGGATGCCGCAAGAGATCTGGTGATGTCATTTACCGCCATTGACGGTGCTGTACTGATGGATACCCGCTGCAATGTCCACGCGATCGGCGCGATCCTGGACGGCGATGCGGTCACAAAGGGTTCCATGGCAAGAGGCTCCAGATTCAATTCCACACTGAACTATGTGCACAGAAGAGCGATGGAAGGACAGTCCTTCATCGGTATTGTCATTTCGGAAGACGGAACCGTGGACTGTGTAACGGAAGAGAATGTCTGCCGTCTGAATGTGGGGCGCTGATGATCACCCTCAGACAATGGCCCCATGGCTCAAGAGAACTGCTGAATGAATTGTATGCGGAATGCGATCAGAGCATGTGCCTGGTACGGCTTCCGGTACCGCTTCCGAAAGAGGAAACAGACCGCTACATGCATATCATTGAGACCGGAAACAACCAGGGCAGACCGTTTCTCTGCTTCGGCATTTATCTGGATGACGTACTGATCGGAAAGACAGAGCTGACACGCTATGAGGAAGGCTCGGCAGAAGCGGATATCATCATTCAGAAAGATTACTGTTCCAAAGGATACGGAACGAAAGCGCTGCAGGAGCTGATCAGCACTGCACGCGCGGAGGAATGGTGCGAGCGCATCATTGCGTATATCGACCTGCAGAACAGAGCAGCGCTGAAGCTGTTCGCGAAAGCAGGCTTTCAAAAAGGAAGAACGTTCCGGGCTGATGTGGCTGTATATGAACAGGGAAGCCTCAGAGTGGAAACACACAGCGGTCTGGAATGCGTAAAGGAACTGCAGATATGATCAAAGCTGTATTCTTCGACATTGACGGAACACTGACAAGTTTCCGCACACACGAAATCCCTGATTCGGCATTTGAAGCGCTGCGTCAGCTGAAGGCCAACGGCATCAGGGTATTCATCGCGACAGGAAGGGCAAAGGACGGTCTGGAAGTGCTGAAGGGATTTCCCTTTGACGGCTATATCACGCTGAACGGACAGTACTGCTTTACCCCGGAAAAAGTCGTCTATGAAAATACAATCGATCATGATGATCTGGTCATCTTCCAGAAGGAGATTGAAAAAGATCCGGTCCCCTGCGGATACATCATGAGGGACAGGAAGGTATTCAACTTCCGCAATGAGCTGGTGGATGCGGTGCATGCGATCACGCACAATGACGCGCATCCGGCAGGGGATGTCTCAAAGGTGCTGGAGGAAAAGATCTATCAGGTGATGGTCTTCATGGATGAAGAGAGGGAGAAGAAGCTTCTTGCAAAGCTGAAGCACTGCACTTCCGCCAGATGGTATCCGACATTCTTTGATCTTTCACCGCTCGGCGGCACAAAGGTCAGGGGAATGGACTGCTTCGCGGAATACTTCGGGTTTGATATCTCTGAGACACTGGCATTCGGAGACGGAGGCAATGACAGGGAAATGCTTGCGCATGCCGGCTTCTCCGCTGCCATGGCAAATGCCTCGGACGAAGTGAAACAGATTGCCTCCTGGGTTACGGATGATGCCGATCATGACGGCATCATGAAGGCACTGAAACATTTTGAATTAATTTAAAAAGGTGAACAGTTTCAGATATGATACAGAGACTGTTCACCTTTTATTCACACATGTCCTGTATCTTCATAACTGTAAACAGGAGGATTACAACATGAAAACCAGTAAAACAGTTAAAATCTTCTGTGCAGCACTGCTCAGCGCATCCATGATCGGATGCACGGCATCAGCCCAGGAAGAAAATACGAATACAGAACTCAATATTCAGGAAATCACTTCCGGCGAAAGCACAGACACAGCAGCTTCAAACACACAGGACACAGTCACAGTCCAGACAGCATCCGGCACACTGATCACAGACGGAGCGTCCCTGTTCACTGACCGTGACAATGCCCAGACAGCTGACCTGTCTGAAGCAGTCACCTATACGGTCACAGACAATCAGGATATTTCGATTACCGAAGCCGGTGTCTATGTGATCAAGGGGACAGCGAAAGAAGTGACGATTACAGTTGAAGCAGGTGATGAGGACAAGGTCCAGATCGTTCTCGACGGCGCAGACATCACAAATACAGACGCGCCTGTCATCTACGTCAAGAACGCTGACAAGGTATTTGTCACAACAACAGGTGATAACACACTGAAGGTTACAGGCACATTCACAGCAGACGGTGACACAAACACAAACGCAGTCATCTTCTCCAAGGATGACCTGGTACTCAACGGCACAGGCAGCCTGACAATCGAATCCACAGACAACGGCATCTCTTCCCACGATGATCTCAAGATCACAGGCGGTACTTATACAATCACAAGTGCTTCAGATGCGATTGAGGCAAATGATTCCATCCTGATTAATAACGGAACATTCACCATCAATTCCAAGAAAGATGCCCTCCACGCAGAGAATGAAGACGATGACAGCCAGGGCTATATCTACATCAGCGGCGGCACGTTCAATATCACAGCTTCTGATGACGGTATCCAGGGAACATCCTTCACACAGATTGACGGCGGCACATTCACAATCAACGCGGCTGAAGGCATTGAGGCAACATACGTACAGATCAACGACGGAAAGATCTCCGTCAGCGCATCTGATGACGGCATCAACGCTTCCAACAAGTCTTCCGCATACACACCGGTAATTGAAATCAACGGCGGCGATATCACAGTCAAGATGGGATCCGGCGATACAGACGCTCTCGATTCCAACGGCAGCCTGATCATCAACGGCGGCACAATCGATATTACAGCCCAGTTCGCCTTCGATTATGACGGAAAGGCTGAGCTTAACGGCGGCACAGTCACAGTCAACGGCACACAGGTCACTTCCATCACCAACTCCATGATGGGCGGCGGCTTCGGCGGCCACGGCGGACAGATGCCCGGCGGCGAGAGCGGAGACGGTGCCTGGCAAAGGCCTGACGGAAATTCAGGGATGAACGGTGAAGGCCCGCAGGGGGAAATGCCCTCTGACGGACAGATGCCTTCCGATGGACAGAGACCCGGCGGTTTCGGCGGACACGGCCACGGCAGACCGTAAGAAACATACGGCATTCACATGAGTGCCGTTTTTTTCTGTCTGTGTGATATTATGACTTTGGATAACAGTATGAAAAAGATAAGACCAGAAAATGATCCTGCATATCTGAAGCTGTACTATGAATTCCGAAGGAAGATCACCGACGGCATCTTTTCCTACGGCGCAAAGCTTCCCTCCAAGCGGGTGACGGCTGATACATATCAGCTTTCCGTGATTACCGTGGAACACGCGTACAGCCTGCTGGAGGAAGAGGGATATATTGAGGCAAGAGAGCGCAGTGGCTATTATGTCTCTTACCGGAGCGAAGATCTGTACCAGAGCGGACAGGCTGTCTTTCATTCTGCCGCAAAGGAGGAAACAGATGATGAGAACTTTCCCTTCAGCGTTCTTTCCAAAGCTTCCAGAAAGGTGCTGAGTGAATACGGCGAACAGCTGCTGGTCAGAACGGACGGACAGGGAGCGCTGATTCTCAGGGAAGCGATCGCGGCATATCTTGCCCGCAGCCGTGATATCCGTGTCTCTCCCCGTCAGATCGTCATCGGATCCGGCGCGGAATATCTGTATACGATCATCACCAGTCTTCTGGGAAGACACCGCATCTACGGCATCGAGGATCCTTCCTATGAAAAAATCAGAAAGATCTACAGGGCGGAAGGCGTGCGTCTGGACAAGCTGAAAATGGGAACCAACGGCATCCGGACATCAGAACTTGCCAGAACACCGGCTTCTGTTCTCCATGTCACGCCATACCGCAGCCTTCCCACCAACACGACAGCGGATGCCTCCAAACGAAGGGAATATGTCGAATGGGCAGAAACAAAAAACGCGTACATCGTGGAAGATGATTACGCGTCTGAATACAGTATCTTAAGCAAGCCGGAACAGACACTGTTCTCGATGTCGCCGGAAAACCATGTGCTGTATCTGAACACATTCACGGAAACGATCGCGCCTTCCGTGCGTGTCGGATACCTGATTCTTCCCGCAGAGAAAACTGAGGAATTTCTGGAGAAGATTTCCTTCCGCTCCTGCACGGTTTCTTCTCTGACGCAGTATGTGATCGCCGAGCTGCTGAACAGCGGCAGTTTTGAAAGGCATATCAACAGAGTGCGCAGGAAGCGGCGCAGAGAGCAGAAATGAATGAGAAGATCACTGCCAGTGTTCGTCACGGAAATCAATTGTGATCTGCTTTTCAAATATCAGCCCGGATTCATCTTTTGAACGGATTTCAATTGACGCGGTCTCTGTGATTTCTTTCCGCTTTCCGCCGTCCTGTACGACAAGTTTTCTGCAGTTTTCACTGACACGGTAATCCGGTTCTGTACTGTCAGTCCAGCTGCCGGAAAGATCTTCTTTTCTGATTCTGTTTTTCGTGATCAGATTTCCATTGCCGTCATATTCTTCAAAGATGAGTTCAGGATCATAATCTTCATAATCTGCGCTGATCCTGATCACAACCTCATGTCTGTACTTTGTTTTCGGATTTCTTTCACCGCCATACGGCCTCCGAAAATACTGAGGCGTTTTTTCAGTATATGCAGAATGATATGTATATTCTTCTTTGATCTCTGTCTGAGAGGGAATCAGATCTTTCCCGGAATCCGCAGCGAGGATTTCACCGTCATTTGTGATCATGACACGCCAGATATCAATATGATCAAAATGATCTTCGGGATCCAGATGGATCATCTGGATGATTTCTTTCTTTGTTCCGTACTCCGTCAATAACAGATTTACGGGATGGTCATCAGGATCTTCTTCAAAACAGATCCATCTGTAATCTCTGATCTTCCACGGTTCATCCGAAGAACAGATATGCCATATCCCATTGTCATCTGTCATTGATGAAATATTGATTCTGTCTGTCACAAAAGCAATTCCCGCAATATGATCCTCATCTGCGATCCGTCTTTCCTCAGGCACAGAAGGATGCGGACCGCATCCTGTCAGAAGCAGGCATAAGACAGTTATGAACCACAGCATTGTTCAGACCTCTCTTTCAGCAGTATTATACCGCAGCTTAAGTCCGGAAAAGAAAAACCGTCATGAGGACGGTTTACAGTGCTTTGCGGATAGCATTCAGAAGATCATCGAATTCCTCAAACGCGGGGAGTTCCGGATGATCTTTTTTGATCTGTTCTGTGGAGCGGAACAGGAAGCCTGCCTTGGAGGCAAGGATCATGTCCAGATCGTTGTAGCTGTCGCCGCTGGCAATCGTTTCAAAGCCGATGGACTGCAGTGCCTTTACCGTGGAAAGCTTGGATTTTTCCACGCGCATGGTGAAGCCGGTGATTTCTCCGTTATCCGCGACTTCCAGGGTATTGCAGAAAATGGTCGGCCAGCCGAGCTTCTTCATCAGCGGAGAAGCGAACTGTTCAAATGTATCGCTGAGGATGATGACCTGTGTTTCTGCTCTGAGCGTATCGAGGAATTCCTTTGCGCCGGGCAGCGGATCGATCTTCGCGATGGTTTCCTGAATCTCTTTGAGACCGAATCCGTGCTCTTTCAGGATACCGATGCGCGAGTTCATCAGCTTGTTGTAATCGGGTTCATCTCTGGTCGTTCTTCTGAGCTCCGGGATGCCGCTGGCTTCCGCAAAGGCAATCCAGATTTCCGGGACGAGGACACCTTCCATATCAAGACATACGATATTCATGATTCATCTCCTTCATACAGTCAAATAGTACCATGAACACATTAAAAATATGATGTGAATATGCATGGATTCTCAATAAACTTTATGCTACTATATCTGTGCTTCTTACGGTTTGGTACGGACACCCGGTCGGGTTGAAAGGATGGAGCTATGGCGTCTGTTGTTATGACTCTCCGAACAAAGAAATCCCCCACAGCAAAAGAAATCCGTATTGTGTTTTCTGCGGTTTTTTTCCGCGGAAGTGCCGCATACAAACTGAATCCGTAAACATCAGCCTATGGGACAAAACCCACAGGCTTTTTTGTCAGAAGGAGGACATCTATGAAAAAGGTTGCAGTGATTATGGGCTCAGACAGCGATCTGCCGGTAATGGCCAAGGCAGTGAAAGTGCTGGAAGAGTACGGAATCCCCTACGAAGCACATGTATACAGCGCCCACCGCACACCCGCTGAGGCAGCGTCCTTTGCGGAACATGCCAGAGAGAACGGCTTCGGTGTGATTATCGCCGGTGCCGGAATGGCGGCTGCGCTGGCAGGCGTGCTTGCCGGACATACGACAATCCCCGTCATCGGTGTACCGCTCAAGTCAGCGGTGCTGGACGGCGTGGACGCATTATATTCCACAGTGATGATGCCCTCAGGCATTCCGGTGGCGACGGTAGCCATCGACGGCGCGAAGAACGCGGCGTATCTTGCGGCAGAGATCCTGGCGCTTTCCGATGATGCCCTCGCTGAGAAGATTGCGGCTGACAGGGCAAAGCAGAAGGAAGGCGTTCTGAAGAAGGATGCCGGACTGATGGAAAGACTGAAAGAATTCTAAGGAGGAAGAGGCAGATGGAAAAGAGCTTCAGTGAAAGCTACAAAGAAGCCGGTGTTGACGTCACAGCCGGTTATCAGGCAGTGGAATTGATGAAGAAACATGTGGCGCGCACAACAACGGAAAACGTGCTGGACCGCATCGGCGGCTTCGGCGGCATGTACGCCCCGGATTTTTCCGGCATGGAACGCCCGGTATTTGTCTCCGGCACTGACGGTGTCGGCACAAAGGTCAAACTCGCGTTCATGCTGGACAAGCATGACACGGTCGGCATCGACTGTGTCGCGATGTGCGTCAACGACGTGATCTGCGCCGGCGCGAAGCCGATGTTCTTCCTTGATTATATTGCCTGCGGAAAGAACGTTCCGGAAAAGATCGAACAGATTGTCAAGGGCGTGGCGGACGGATGCGTTGCCTCCGGCGTTGCGCTGGTCGGCGGTGAAACAGCCGAGCATCCGGGTCTGATGCCCGTTGATGAATATGATCTGGCAGGCTTTACCGTCGGCATCGTGGATGAAAAGAACATCCTGCATAAGGAAGACGTGAAAGAAGGCGATGTCATTATCGGTCTTGCCTCCTCAGGCATTCACTCCAACGGCTTCTCCCTTGTCAGAAAAGTATTCGGATTTGAAAAGGATCCTTCTGTTCTGGAAGAAGTGATGGAAGACGGCAGAACGCTTGGTGAAACACTTCTGACACCGACGGTTCTGTATGTAAAACCTGTTCTGGAACTGCTGAAACAGGTCAAGGTCAAATCGATTTCCCATATCACAGGCGGCGGCTTCTATGAAAACCTGCCCCGTGCGTACGGCGATGAGCTGAACGCAGTCATTCACAAGGGCACATGGAATATCCTGCCGGTCTTCAAAAAGATCCAGGAAAAGGGAAACATCCCCGAGCGTGATATGTTCAATACCTTCAACATGGGTATCGGCATGGCGGTATTCACCGCGAAGGAAGATGCCGAAAAGACAATTGCCATCCTGAAGGAAAACGGCATTGAGGCAATGGTCATCGGTGAGATGACAAGGGGCGACCATTCCGTCATCATCGAGGGACTGTAAGATGGTAAATATCGCGGTTCTCGTATCCGGCGGCGGAACAAACCTGCAGGCGCTGATTGACAGTGAGAAACGGGGAGAGATCCCGCACGGAAAAATCACGCTTGTCGTGGCTTCCAACAAAGAGGCATATGCCCTGGAAAGAGCGAAGAATGCCGGCATTGAAACGGCAGTCGTCAGAAGAAAAGATTACAGCACACCGGAAGAACATGATGAAGCACTCGTCTCTGTTCTGAAGGATCATCAGATCGACATGGTCATTCTGGCAGGATATCTCAGCATTCTCGGACCGAAGTTCATTGCGGCCTATCCTGACAGGATCATCAACATACATCCATCCCTGATTCCCAGCTTCTGCGGCAAGGGTTTCTATGGACTGAAGGTCCATGAAGCAGCCCTGGAAAAGGGCGTGAAGGTAACAGGCGCCACCGTTCATCTCGTCAATGAGATTCCCGACGGCGGAAAGATCCTGTTCCAGAAGGCAGTTGAGATTCAGGATGGCGATACACCGGAAATTCTGCAGAGAAGAGTCATGGAACAGGCAGAATGGATACTGCTGCCAAAGGCGGCGGCACTGATCAGCGAACAGCTGGACAAGGAGGAGGACAGATGAAAGCAGTCAATCTTTACGATTATCTCAGCAACAACGACTATCCGGGAAGAGGCATTGCCGTTTCCCGCACACCCTGCGGAAGAAAGATGCGCATCGCGTACTTTATCATGGGCAGAAGCGAGAACAGCCGCAACCGCGTCTTTGTGACAGACGGCGAAGGCATCCGCACCCAGGCGTATGATCCTTCCAGGATGAAAGATCCTTCTCTGATCATCTATGCACCGGTCAGAGTACTGAACGGCACACAGATTGTGACAAACGGCGATCAGACAGATACGATCAACGACTTCATGAAAGAGGGAAAATCCTTCGAAGATGCTCTGCGTACAAGAACATTTGAACCGGACGGACCGAACTGGACACCGCGCATCTCCGCTGTTGTAAAGGGAGCGGATTACTCCATGTCCATTCTCAAGAGCGCAGATGGAAACGAGAACAGCACACAGCGCTATTTCTTCGATTACAATGACGCACTTCCGGGATGCGGACACATCATTCACACATACAAGGAAAACGGCAGTCCGATTCCGAGCTTTGAGGGTGAACCTGTTCTGTTTGAACAGGAGAAGGTTCCGTTCGATGAATGGAGCGACAAAGTCTGGGCGGCACTGAACGCTGACAACAAGGTATCCCTGTTCACAAGATCCATTGATCTCGAAACAGGCGAAACAGTCACAAAGATCTATAACAAGAATGAGGAGAAATAATCATGGCAAAAGAACTTGAACTGAAATACGGATGCAACCCCAACCAGAAACCCTCCAGAATCTTCATGAAGGAAGGCGAACTGCCTGTCACTGTCATCAACGGCAGACCCGGCTTCATCAACTTCCTCGATGCTCTGAACAGCTGGCAGCTGGTCAAGGAACTCAAGGAAGCCACAGGTCTTCCTTCTGCCGCAAGCTTCAAGCATGTTTCTCCGGCAGGTGCCGCTGTTGGTCTTCCGCTCAGCGAAGTTGAGCGTCAGATCTACTTCACAGGCGACCAGGAACTTTCACCGCTGGCATGCGCATACGCAAGAGCCAGAGGCGCCGACAGAATGAGCTCCTACGGTGACTGGGCAGCACTGTCCGATATCTGCGACAAGGACACAGCACTGCTGATCAAGAAGGAAGTCAGCGACGGCGTCATCGCGCCGGGCTACACAGAGGAAGCTCTGGAAATCCTGAAGACAAAGAAGAAGGGCGGATACAACGTCGTTCAGATCGATCCGGATTATGTACCGGAAGAACTGGAAGTCAAGCAGGTCTTCGGTGTTTACTTCGAACAGGGACACAACAACATCAAGATCGATGAGAGCCTGCTCACAAATATCGTCACACAGAACAAGGATCTGCCGGAAGAAGCGAAGAGAGATCTTCTGATTGCCCTGATCACACTGAAATACACACAGTCCAACAGCGTTGCCTACGCGAAGAACGGCCAGGTCATCGGTGTCGGTGCCGGCCAGCAGTCCCGTGTACACTGCACAAGACTGGCAGGCGGAAAGGCTGACAACTGGTGGCTGAGACAGAGCGAAAAGGTTTTGAACCTGCCGTTCAAGGCAGATATCCGCAGAGCTGACCGCGACAACACAATTGATGTCTATATCTCCGAGGACTACGATGACGTGCTCAGAGACGGCACATGGGAACTGTTCTTCACAGAGAAGCCGTCTGTCTTCACAAAGGAAGAAAAGCGCGCATGGCTCGATCAGATGACAGGTGTATCCCTGGGTTCTGATGCCTTCTTCCCGTTCGGCGACAACGTCGAAAGAGCACACAAGAGCGGTGTTTGCTATATTGCCCAGCCGGGCGGATCCATCCGTGATGACAATGTCATTGAAACATGTGACAGATACGGCATCACAATGGTCTTCAACGGCGTCCGTCTGTTCCATCACTGATAGATAAGGAGACTTTCGCAATGAAGGTACTTGTAGTCGGTTCCGGCGGCCGTGAACACGCGGTCATCCGGAAACTGAAAGAGAATAAAGAAATCGATACGATCATCTGCGCACCCGGCAACGGCGGTATCTCCGCTGATGCCGTATGCGCGGATGTCAAAGCGACAGACATCGAAGGCATGGTTTCTCTTGCCAAAAAGGAAAGCGTGGATTTCTGCGTGGTGACACCGGATGATCCGCTTGCCCTCGGCATGGTCGATGCCATGGAAAAGGAAGGCATTCCCTGCTTCGGACCGGAAGGAAAGGCAGCTGTGATTGAGGCATCCAAGGTCTTCTCCAAGAACCTGATGAAGAAATACGGCATTCCGACAGCCGCCTACGAAGTATTTGATGAACCGGAAAAGGCACTGAAATACATTCTGGATCAGAACAGCTTCCCGGCAGTCATCAAAGCAGACGGTCTTGCCCTCGGCAAGGGCGTGCTGATTGCCCAGGACGCAAAGGAAGCGGAAGAAGCTGTCAAAGAGCTGATGATCGACAAGGCATTCGGCGCTTCCGGCAGCCGTGTTGTCGTGGAAGAATTCATGACCGGTCCGGAAGTATCCGTACTGGCATTCACTGACGGCAATGTCATCTGCCCGATGGTATCCTCCATGGATCACAAGCGTGCCAATGACAATGACGAAGGCCTGAACACCGGCGGTATGGGCACCATTGCGCCATCCCCGTTCTATACGAAGGAAGTCGCTGAGAAGTGCATGAACGAGATCTTCGTTCCGACAATGAAGGCAATGAACGCCGAAGGAAGAACATTCCGCGGATGCCTGTATTTCGGACTGATGATCACACCGCAGGGACCGAAGGTCGTGGAATACAACTGCCGTTTCGGTGATCCCGAGACACAGGTTGTACTGCCTCTTCTCAAGACAGATCTGTTCACAATTATGAAGGCATGCCATGACGGTACCCTGGCGGATATCAATATCGAATGGTATGACGAGGCATGCGCCTGTGTCATTGAAGCCAGCGGCGGCTATCCCCAGAGCTACAAAAAGGGATATGAGATCCATGGTCTCGATGAAAACGGACAGCGTGAGGGTGTGATCGTGTATCATGCCGGCACAAAGAAGGAAAACGGAGCGTATCTGACAAACGGAGGCAGAGTTCTCGGTATTACCGCAAAGGGAAAAGACCTGAACGAAGCGCTGGATAAAGCATACGCAGCCGTGAAGGAAATCGGCTTTGAGAACATGCACTGCCGCAGTGACATCGGAGCGAAAGTGAGGAATCTGTAATATGACAGTTTACCGCTGCTATGTGGAAAAGAAGACACCGTATGCCGTAGAGGCATCCGGCGTTCTGGCGGACCCGAAGACAGCATTGTTAAATGACAGGATCAAAGGTGTCAGAGTCATCAACCGCTATGATCTTGAGAACATTGAGGAAGAGGATTACAAGGCAGCCCGCTATACCATCCTTTCCGAACCGCAGGTCGATGATCTGTATGAAGAGGAAATGCCCAAAGCGGCAGAGGATGAATGGGTGCTGGCTGTGGAATATCTGCCCGGTCAGTTTGATCAGAGAGCGGATTCCTGCGCCCAGTGCATCCAGCTGTCCACGATGCGTCAGCGTCCTGATGTCAGAAGCGCAAGACTGTATTACATCAAGGGTGAACTGACGGAAGAAGACAGAAAGAAGATCAGAGAGACACTGATCAACCCCGTTGAAGCCAGAGAAGCGAAGCTGGAAAAGCCTGAAACCATCCTGCAGAAATATCCGAAGCCGGATCTGCCGGAAGTGCTGGAAGGATTCAGAAACCTTTCTGAAGAAGAACTGAAACAGTTCATCCGTCAGTATGGACTGGCGATGGACCTTGCGGATATCGTCTTCCTGCAGAAATACTTCAAAGAGGAAGAACAGAGAGATCCGCGTGTGACGGAAATCCGAGTCATTGACACATACTGGTCAGACCACTGCCGTCATACGACATTCAATACGATCATTGAGAACATTCAGATCGATGATCCTGAGATTCAGAAGACCTATGAGGAATACCTGAAGCTGAGAGAAGAAGTCTATGCCGGCAGAAAGCCGAAGCCGGTGACTCTGATGGATCTTGGTACGATTGCGGCCAAGGCGCTGAAGAAGGCTGGAAAGCTGAAGGATCTCGACGAATCAGAAGAAATCAATGCATGTTCCGTCCGCATCAAGGCAGACGTGAACGGCGAAGAGCAGGACTGGCTGCTCATGTTCAAGAACGAAACACACAACCATCCGACAGAGATCGAACCGTTCGGCGGTGCCGCCACATGTCTTGGCGGCGCGATCCGTGACCCGCTCTCCGGCAGAAGCTATGTATATCAGGCAATGCGCATCACCGGCGCAGGCAACCCGCTGGCTCCGATCGAAGATACACTGCCCGGCAAACTGCCGCAGCGCAAGATCGTGACAACAGCTGCCGCCGGCTACAGCTCCTACGGAAACCAGATCGGTCTTTCCACCGGTCTTGTCCATGAACTGTACCACCCCGGCTACATTGCCAAGAGAATGGAAGTCGGCGGTGTCATCGCGGCCGCCCCGGCAGAAAACGTCGTGCGTGAGCGCCCTCAGCCGGGAGACGTCGTCATCCTGCTCGGCGGCAGAACAGGCAGAGACGGATGCGGCGGCGCGACTGGTTCTTCCAAAGCCCATACAGCGGAATCGCTGGAAACATGCGGCGCGGAAGTACAGAAGGGCAATGCTCCGGAAGAAAGAAAGCTCCAGAGACTCTTCCGCAATCCGGAAGCCACAAAGCTGATCCTGAGATGCAATGACTTCGGTGCCGGCGGTGTCTCCGTTGCCATCGGTGAGCTTGCGGACGGTCTGATGATCGATCTGAACAAGGTACCGAAGAAGTATGAAGGACTTGATGGAACCGAGCTGGCCATCTCCGAATCCCAGGAAAGAATGGCAGTCGTCACAAAGAAAGAAGACGCTGCGAAGTTCCAGGCGCTGGCAGATGCCGAGAACCTGGAATCTACGATCGTTGCGGAAGTAACGGAAGATCCGAGAATGATCATGACACTGGATGGTGTCAGGATCGTTGATATCTCCCGTGAGTTCCTGAATTCCAACGGCGCGCCGAAATACACGGATATTCACGCCGTATGTGCGAAGAAGGAAGAAACTGCCTATGCAGGAGAAACCCTGAAAGAGAGAATGACATCTCTTGCGGGTGATCTGAATATCGCTTCCCAGAAGGGACTGAGCGAACGCTTTGACTCCACCATCGGTGCAGGAACTGTTCTGATGCCGTTCGGCGGAAAGACACAGCTGACACCGGCCCAGGCCATGGCTGCCAAGATTCCGGTGCTGAATGCGGAAACAAAGACAGCTTCTCTGATGAGCTGGGGATATGATCCGTATCTGTCCTCCGCTTCCCCGTACCACGGTGCCATGGCGGCAGTCATTTCATCAGCTGCCAAGATCATCGCTGCCGGCGGAAGCCTGCATCACATGTGGCTGTCCTTCCAGGAATACTTCGGCAGAGTCAATAACGAACCCGGCAGATGGGGACTCCCGTTCGCCGCGCTGCTCGGTGCCCTGAAGGCGCAGATGGAGCTGTCCATTGCGGCCATCGGCGGCAAGGACTCCATGTCCGGTACATTCGAGCACATCGACGTTCCGCCGACACTGATCTCCTTCGCTGTTTCCACAGCGGACAGCGACAAAGTGCTGAGCGATGAATGGAAAGGCGCCGGACATAACGTCTATCTGTACAAGCCTGTCTATGATGAAAACGGAACACCGGATTTCGAAAGTGTCAGAAACGTATTCGAGAAGGTTGAAGAGCTGATCAGAGAAGGCAAAGCCCTCTCTGTATGGACACTGGAAAGAGGCGGCATTGCGGAAGGCATCCTGAAGTGCGCTCTTGGAAACAGAATCGGCTTTGCGCTCAAGAGTGAGGAAGACCTGTTTGCCAAGTGCTACGGCGCGTTCATGATCGAAAGCGCGGAGGAGCTTGACGGCATTCTGCTCGGAACAACGCTGGATGAATATGTACTGCGCACAGAGAAGGAAGAAATCTCCCTGGATGAACTGCAGTGCATCTATGAAAAGAAGCTTCAGCCGGTTTATCCGTATACCGACGTCAATCCGAAGAAGGAGATCGAAGAGATCTCTTACAATACAGACACAAAGCTTCACGCATCCTATACATGCGAGAAGCCGC
>ONSK01000177.1 GCA_900320455.1 uncultured Erysipelotrichaceae bacterium
CACCCATCACTTCCCGCTCGATTCAGAATCTGTGCGAGAAGGCAGGGGAGAGAGCAGGCATTCCGATGCATATCCATCCGCATATGATCCGCCACAGTTTCGCGACACATCTTCTGGACAACGGGGCTGATCTGCGTGTTGTTCAGGAGCTTCTCGGACATGAAAACCTGGTGACGACACAGATTTACACGCATGTCACACAGGACCGTCTTCAGAGGGTCGTGAACGAGGCTCATCCGCACGCGAAAAAACAATGAAAATAACTCGTGTATTTTCATCTTGCATTATGAACTTCTTATGTTAGAATCATTACGACAGAGGGAACAATACATCTACGCCATGTATCATGTTCCTTTTTTCGAGAAGGAGGATTTTTATGAACAAGAACTCTCTGCTCTCCATGCGTGACCTCTCGGTCCGGGATATTATGGATATCCTCAATGATGCTTTATTATTCGATAATCGTTATCGTGATTGGCAGCTCCCGCTTTCCAAAGCTATGGTTGCCAATCTTTTTTTTGAAGCATCCACGAGGACACATTATTCCTTCGAAAGCGCAGAGCTGCAGCTTGGCTGCAAGGTAGCTGACGTACAGACATCCGTCAGTTCCGTCACCAAGGGTGAAACACTGTATGACACAGTCAGAACACTGGAAGAACATGGATATGACGCATTCGTCATCCGCCATTCAGAAGATGAATACTATAAACAGCTTGAGGGTGTGAAAGTCCCCATTCTCAATGCCGGCGACGGCAAGGGAGATCATCCGACACAGTGCCTGCTGGATCTGCTTACGATGTATCAGGAATTCGGAACACTGCAGGGACTCAACGTCGTGATCTGCGGTGATATCGCCCACAGCCGTGTCGCGGCATCCAACAAGACAGCGCTTGAACTGCTTGGATCAAACGTGATCTTCAGCGGTCCGAAGATGTGGGAAAGAGAAGGCTATCCATTCGCTGACTTTGATGAGGTCATTCCGGAAGCCGACGTTGTCATGATGCTGAGAATCCAGCGTGAAAGAGGCGCTTCGCTCGGTGAGATGAGCGATGCGGAATACCTGCAGAAATACGGCTTAAGCAAGGAACGCTACGCGAGAATGAAAGACACCGCGATCGTCATGCATCCGGCGCCGTTCAACCGCAATGTGGAAATCGACACGGATCTTGTGGAAGCGGAAAAGAGCAGGATTTTCAAGCAGATGGCCAACGGCGTACTCGTCAGAAAGGCAGTGCTGAAGCGTGCCTTCGGATTTGCGCCGTTTGAGGAAAAGGCATGAAGAGACTGATCAGAAACGGCAGTGTGCTGTATGAAGGAACACTGCGGAAGCTGGATGTCCTCTTTGATGAAAACAGCATCCTGAAGGCGGCGGAACACATTGAGGAAGACTGTGAAGTCATCGATGCCTCAGGTCTCACGGTGCTGCCGGGTCTTGTGGATGTGCACGTGCATCTGAGAGAACCGGGCCATGATGAAAAGGAAACGATCAGAACTGGGACACAGGCAGCTGCGGCAGGCGGATTCACATCCATCTTCGCAATGCCCAATCTGAATCCGTTCCCGGACAATCCGGAAGTCATGAAGTCCTATCTTCAGAAGATCAGCGAAGACAGTCTTGTACATACATATCCCTACGGAACCATTACATGCGGAGAAAAAGGCGCTGCTGTTTCCGACATGAAAGGCATGAGTGAGCTCGGAATCCGCTGGTTCAGCGATGACGGCGTCGGTGTTGCGGATGATGCGGTCATGGAGAAAGCCATGCAGGAAGTCGCCTCGCTCGGCGCGCTGATGGCATGCCACACGGAAGATATGAACTACCGCGTCAAAGGTGCCAGCGTCCATGATTCTGAATATGCCGCAAAGAACGGCTGGATCGGCATCCCGTCGGCCTGCGAAAGCGAACAGCTCAAGCGTGATCTGAAGCTTGCCTGCCGCATTCCGCTGCGCTATCACGGCTGCCACATCTCGGCAAAGGAAAGCGTTGAAGCGATCCGCGAAGCGCAAGCCGCAGGCGCGGATGTGACCGCGGAAGTCACTGCTCATCATCTTCTGCTGGAAGACAAGGACGTCAGGGGAACAAACTGGAAAATGAATCCGCCGCTGCGCACGCATGAGGACAGAATGTCACTGATTGAAGCACTGGAGGATGGTACACTGTCATTTATCGCAAATGACCACGCACCGCATACGCTGGCGGACAAGGAAAAGCCGATGGCGGAAGCCGCCTTCGGTATCGTCTCCCTCGAAACAAGCTTCCCGCTTCTGTATACGGAGTTTGTAAAGAATACAGGCAGATGGACACTGGCCCAGCTTGTCAGCTGGATGAGCGAGAAGCCGGCAGCCAGGTTTGGTCTCGAAAAAACCGGAAGGATCGAGGAAGGTTGGAAATCCGATCTGATCCTTGCCGATCTTGAACACGAATATGTGATCGATGCGTCAAAGTTTTATTCAAAAGGAAAGAACACACCGTTTAACGGTGAAACAGTGCACTGCCGTGTGAAGGAAACGATTGTCAGCGGCAGAACAGTCTGGAAGGAGGAAAGTGAATGAAAAGGTATCTTGTACTGGAAGACGGCAGCTATTTCGAGGGTGAAGCCATCGGAGCGTCTTCCTACCGTATCGGCGAGCTTGTCTTCAACACATCCATGTCAGGCTATCAGGAAATCCTGACGGACCCGTCCTGCAGTACGCAGATCGTCATGATGACATATCCGCTGATCGGAGGCTACGGCATCAACAGAGATGACAACGAAAGCCTGAAGTCCTACGTCTTCGGCTTCATCGTCAAGGACAGCTGCGAATTCCCGAGCAACTTCCGCAGTGAGGAAACACTGAACGAATATCTGACACGTCAGAATATTCCCGGCATTGCCGATATCGACACACGTGCCCTGACAAGAAAGATCAGAAACGAGGGCATCATGAAGGCGTCCTTCTGTGATACGGAAGAGGAAATTCCTTCCCTTGTGAATCAGCTGAAAGAAGCGCCTGATTTCCATGACACGGTTTCCAAAGTCTCGACAAAGAATGTCTATCCGATCCCGGGAAGAGGCAGAAAGGTCGTTGTCGTTGACTTCGGCGTCAAGCTCAGCATTCTGCGCGAGCTGTCTGAGCGCGGCTGTGATATCACAGTGGTTCCTTACAACACCAGCGCGGAAGAAATCATGAGCTACTATCCGGACGGCGTGATCTTCTCCAACGGTCCGGGCAATCCTGAGGATCTGCCGGTAGTTCTTCCGAATATTGAAAAGCTGATTCCCCAGACAGTCGTCTTCGGCATCGACCTCGGTTATCAGCTGATCGCACTTGCCTGCGGTGCAAAGACCGAGAAGATGAAGTACGGCCAGCATGGCGATGTGCCTGTACGAATCCTTGCGGAAGACAGAGTCGTCATCACCGTGCAGAACCATAACTACATGGTCAATGCGGATTCTCTGAAAGAAACAAGACTTGAAATGACATATCAGTCCATCAATGACGGAGTATGCGAAGGCTTCAGACATCTTGATTGTCCTTGCTTCGGCGTGCAGTTCCATCCGGAAGCCAATGCCGGACCGCATGACTGCAACGGACTGTTTGACGATTTCATGGCGATGATGGAGAAGGAGGACAAGGAAAATGCCTAAGCGTACCGATATTCACAAGATTATGGTCATTGGCTCCGGTCCGATCGTAATCGGACAGGCAGCTGAATTCGACTATGCCGGCTCCCAGGCCTGCGCGGCTCTGCGTGAGGAAGGCTACGAAGTCATCCTGATCAATTCCAACCCCGCGACAATCATGACAGACACGGCAATCGCTGACCGTGTGTATATTGAACCGCTGACACTTGAATTCGCCAAGCGCGTTATCTTCAAGGAAAGACCGGATGCGATCCTCGGATCACTGGGCGGCCAGACTGGTCTGAACCTTGTCGTTGAACTTGACAATGACGGCATCCTCGAAGACTTCGGCGTTGAGATTCTCGGTACACCGATCGATGCCATCAACAAGGCGGAAGACCGTGAGCTGTTCCGCTCCCTGATGCAGGAAATCAATATGCCGATTCCTGAATCCGCAATCGTTCATTCCGTGGAAGGCGCTGTTGAATTCGCCAACCAGGAAGGATATCCGCTTGTTGTCCGTCCTGCCTATACACTCGGCGGCACCGGCGGCGGTTTCGCTCACAACGAAGAGGAACTGCGCAGAATCGCTGACACCGGACTGAAGATGTCCCCGGTGCATCAGTGCCTTGTTGAGCAGTCCATTGCCGGCTACAAGGAAATCGAATACGAAGTCATGCGCGACGCGAAGTACAACGCGATCGTCATCTGCAATATGGAAAACGTCGATCCTGTCGGCATCCATACCGGTGACTCGGTTGTCGTTGCCCCGGTGCAGACGCTGACTGACCGTGAAAACCAGATGCTGAGAGACGCATCCCTGAAGATCATCAGAGCTCTGAATATCAACGGCGGCTGCAACGTTCAGCTTGCCCTGGATCCCAAGAGCTTCAACTATTACGCAATCGAAGTCAATCCCCGCGTATCCAGATCCTCCGCGCTTGCCTCCAAGGCAACCGGCTATCCGATTGCGAGAATCAGCGCCAAGCTGGCTGTAGGCCTCTGCCTGGATGAAATCATCAATCCGATCACAGGCACAAGCTACGCGTGCTTCGAACCGGCGATTGACTATGTCGTCACAAAGTTCCCGAGAATGCCGTTCGACAAGTTCCCGAACGCTGACAGACAGCTCGGCACACAGATGAAGGCAACCGGCGAAGTCATGTCCATCGGCAGAACTTTCGAAGAGTCACTGCTGAAATCCGTGCGTTCTCTTGAGGTCAAGGTCGATCATCTTGAAAAGAAAGAGATGAGCCGTCTTTCCAAGGATGAGCTGTACGCGAAGATCAAGGCAAGAGATGATGAGCGCTTCTTCGCAGTTGCCCAGTGGATCCGCAACGGATACGATATTGACACGATCCAGAAGCTGACGAATATCGACCGTCTGTTCCTCGATCACATTGCCCGCATTGTGGATCTGGAAAAAGAGATGAAGAACAATCCGAAGGATCTCGCGCTTCTTCTGAAGCTGAAGAAGAACGGATTCTCCGACAGCTATATCGCCAGAAACTGGGGGATGGAAGAAATCGAGCTGTACAGACTTGCCAGGGAAAACGGCATCACACCTGTCTACAAGATGGTAGATACATGCGCCGGTGAGTTCACTTCGGAAACACCGTATTTCTACAGCACATATGAAAAGGAAAACGAATCTGAACCGAGCGACAGAAAGAAGATCATCGTTCTCGGCTCCGGTCCGATCCGTATCGGTCAGGGTGTTGAATTCGACTACGCGACAGTACACTGCGTTGAGACACTGCATGAGGAAGGCTATGAAGCCATCATCATCAACAACAACCCGGAAACAGTCTCCACAGACTTCTCCATTTCCGACAAGCTGTATTTCGAACCGCTGACAACAGAAGACGTCATGCACGTTGTCGATCTGGAAAAGCCGCTCGGCATCATCGTTCAGTTCGGCGGCCAGACAGCGATCAACCTGGCGGATTCTCTGGAAAAGCACGGCGTCAAGATCCTCGGCACAACCCTGGATTCCATCAACAAGGCGGAAGACAGACATGAATTTGAAACGATGCTGGATCAGCTTCAGATTCCCCAGCCGGAAGGAAAGACAGCCGTCACTGTCGAGAGGGCGCTGGAAATCGCCCGTGAGATCGGTTATCCGGTACTCGTAAGACCGAGCTATGTCCTCGGCGGACGCGCGATGGAAATCGTCCACAACGATGATGAGCTGAAGGTATACATGGCAACAGCCGTCAAGGAAATCAGCCATGATTCACCGATCCTTGTCGACAGATACATCTTCGGCAAAGAGCTTGAAATCGACGCGATCGCAGATGGCGAAAACGTATATATTCCGGGCGTCATGGAACATATCGAAAGAGCAGGTATCCATTCCGGTGACTCCTTCTCGGTATATCCGCCGCAGAAGATCAGCGAGGAAGTCAAGAACACGATCATTGACTACGCTGTCCGCATCGGCAAAGGATTCAAGTTCATCGGTCTCTACAACATCCAGTTCATCGTTGACAGAGAAGACAGAGTCTACGTGCTCGAAGTCAATCCGAGATCTTCCAGAACGGTTCCGTTCCTCTCCAAGATCACAGGCGTGGCAATGTGCACGGTTGCGACAAAGTGCATCCTCGGCGAATCACTGATCGAGCAGGGCTATACGGATGTTTACCATCCTGAAAAGGAAGGCCATGTCTACGTCAAGGCGCCGGTCTTCTCCTTCGCAAAGCTGCGTTCTGTTGACACAGTGCTTGGACCGGAGATGAAATCCACCGGTGAAGCGCTGGGCGGCGACGTCAGCCTTGAAAAGGCACTCTACAAGGCACTGGTCGCATCCGGCGTCAGGATCCCGCAGTACGGCAATGTGCTGATGACAATCGCTGATGAAGACAAGGAAGAAGCTCTGCAGCTGGCAAAGCGCTTCTACGACATCGGCTACGGCATCTACGCGACAAGAGGAACCGCCAGACTGTTCAAGCAGAACGGACTCTTCGTCCACGCCGTTGACAAGATTTCCGAGGCAAAGGAAGATGACACAAGCGTCCTGGATATCATCAGACAGGGCAAGGTATCCTTTGTCATCAATACAATGAACAGCAGCGACAGAACGACGAATCTCGACGGCTTCCTGATCCGCCGTGTCTCCGCTGAGAACAACATCTCCTGCATGACATCGCTTGATACAGCATCAGCGCTGCTGGGCGTTCTGGAGTCACAGAGCTTCTCGATGGTCTCCATGAACGAGAAAGGCTGATCCATGCGTACCGATCATGCCCGCATTGCGGGTAATGTGAGAATTGCCTCTGACATCTGGAAGATGGATGTCAGAAGCAGTCTTGCGGAAGAAGTGAAACCCGGCCAGTTCATGCAGATACAGGTTCCGGGATTCTATCTCCGCAGACCGATCTCTGTCTGCCGCGCTGAAAACGGCGTGGTCACATTCGTGTACAAGACAGTCGGCGAAGGAACGATGCGGATGACGGAAATGAAGGATGGCGAGGAGATCTCGCTGTTCGGCCCGCTCGGCACCGGCTTCCCGGTCATTGACAGGGATCCTGTTCTGATCGGCGGCGGTGTCGGCATTCCGCCGCTGCTGGAAACGGCATGCCGCTATCGTAACAGCGGAAGAAATGTAACTGTCATCCTTGGATGCGCTGATCAGGCTTCCGTGATCCTGAAAGACGAATTTGAAGCACTTGGCTGCAAGGTCATCATCGCTACGATGGACGGCAGCGAAGGTATCAGAGGCACAGTCATCGATGCGGCTGAAGCATGCGGCATCGGTGAAGATGCGTATGTGCTGAGCTGCGGACCGCTGCCGATGCTGAAGGCAGTGAGTCAGCGCTTCAAAGAGGGATGTGTATCCCTGGAAGCACGCATGGCATGCGGCATGGGCGCCTGCATGGGATGCGTGGTAAAGAATAAAGAAGGTGAAAGCCTGCGTGTCTGCAAGGACGGGCCGGTCTTTGCCATCGGGGAGGTGGAACTGTGATTGATCTTTCTGTAAAGCTTCCCGGACTGAATCTCAAGAATCCGGTGATTCCGGCCAGCGGATGCGCAGGATACGGCAGAGAGCTTGCCGAGCTGTATGATCTTTCCGTGCTCGGCGGCATCGCCATCAAGAGCGCGACACCGAAGGAACGCTTCGGCAATCCGACACCGCGTATCGCTGAAACACCGATGGGCATGTTAAATGCGATTGGTCTGCAGAACCATGGCGTTGACTACATCATGGAAAAAGAACTGCCGTTCTTGGCGCAGTATGATACGGAAGTCATCGCCAATATTGCCGGCGCAGCGGAAGAGGATTATGTTGAAGTCATCAAAAAGATGAATTGCTCGTATGTCGTCAAAGCATATGAACTCAATATCTCCTGCCCGAATGTAAAGCACGGAGGTATCGGACTTGGCACTGATCCCGAGCTGGCAGCGCACGTGACAAGAATGGCGAAGGAGGCAGCTGAAAAGCCTGTCTACGTCAAGCTGACACCGAACGTCACAAACATCGTCGCCATTGCCAAAGCGGTGGAAGAAGCAGGAGCGGACGGCCTTGTGCTGATCAATACGCTGCTGGGAATGCGCATCGATCTGAAGACCGGAAAACCGCTGCTGGCAAACGGGACCGGAGGACTTTCCGGACCGGCAATCAAGCCGGTGGCTGTGCGCATGGTATACCAGTGCGCAAGAGCTGTGAACATTCCGATCATCGGCGTCGGCGGTATCAGCACCGCATCCGATGTGCTGGAATTCCTGTACGCAGGAGCTTCAGCAGTGGAAGTCGGAGCAGCGAACTTCGTCGATCCTTACATCTGTCCGAAAATCATCAATGAACTCCCGTCCGTGTTCGAAAAATACGGACTGCATTCCGTGAAAGAAGCCAATGAAAGGGGCCGCCAATGAGCAGAACTATTATTGCACTCGACTTCTCCAACAAAGAAGAAGTCATGAACTTTCTGAAAGATTTCAAAGAACCTGTATACGTGAAGATCGGCATGGAACTGACCTATGCCTGCGGTCTTGACATGGTCCGTGAAGTAAAGGAAATGGGACACAAGATCTTCCTCGATCTCAAGCTTCATGACATTCCCAACACCGTCAAAGGCGGCATGAAGAACCTTGCCAAGCTCGGCGTTGATATCGTCAACTGCCACTGCGCAGGCGGCATCGAAATGATGAAAGCCGCAAAGCAGGGTATCCTTGAAGGAACACCGGAAGGCCAGGAACCGGCAAAGCTGATCGGTGTCACGATCCTGACAAGCACATCCAAAGAGATGATGAACGAGGAACTCGGCATTGAAGGTGAAGTCATCGACACAGTCATCCGCTACGCAAAGAACGCGAAAGCAGCGGGACTCGATGGTGTCGTATGCTCCGTCCATGAAGCAAAAGCGATCCATGAGGCATGCGGCGCGGACTTCCTGACAGTGACTCCGGGCATCCGTCTTGCGGGCAACAGCGTCGATGATCAGAAGCGTGTCGCGACACCTTCCTTCGCCAAGGAACAGGGCTGTGACATGATCGTGGTCGGCAGATCCATCACAAAGGCTGCAGATCCGTACGCAACATACTGTCAGATTGAAGAGGAGATGAACTGATGGAACAGTACAAGAAGGATTTTGTGCATTTCATGCTGAAATGCGAAGCGCTGAAATTCGGTGATTTCACACTGAAGTCCGGACGCAAATCCCCGTTCTTCATGAACGCCGGCGCATATGTGACCGGAAGCCAGCTCCATGATCTTGCCTGCGCATACGCAAAGGCAATCAATGACAACTTCGGACTGGACTTCGACGTTCTCTTCGGACCTGCCTATAAAGGCATTCCGCTTGCAGTCGCAACAGCGATGGCTATCAGCGAGCTCTACGGCAAGGAAGTGCGCTACTGCTCCAACCGCAAGGAAGTCAAGGATCATGGCGATACAGGTATCCTGCTTGGATCCAAGCTGAAGGACGGCGACCGTGTGATCATGATCGAGGATGTCACAACATCCGGCAAATCCATGGAAGAGACAGTTCCGATCGTCAGAGCCCAGGCGAATGTAGAAATCAAGGGACTTGTCGTTTCCCTCAACAGAAATGAAAAGGGAACAGGCGAGAAGACAGCCCTGAAGGAAATCGCTGAACTGTACGGATTCCCGACAGACGCAATCGTATCGATGCCGGAAGTTGTCGAGATCATGAAAGAAGAAAATCTTCTGGATGATGAGATTCTCGGCAGGATTCAGGCATATTACGCAGAATACGGCGCAAAAGAGTAATTAACAGTTGAAGAAGATGACCGGGTGTGTTAATATCACACATGGCATCTTCTTTTTATGTCTTTTCGTATGTGAAAAGATGAAGATGTACTTCTCACACAGCGGATTCACTGTCCCGTGCATCCGGGCTCTCATAAGCAGGAGCTATTCGGATGTTGACGGTGTTGGAAACTGTGGCGGAAAACAACGGAAAGTGAGGTAAATAAAATGGCTGTTGTTTCAATGAGGAAAATGCTTGAAAACGGGGTACATTTCGGACACCAGACACGCAAGTGGAATCCGAAGATGAGACCCTACATCTACACCGCTAAGAACGGTGTCTACATCATCGATCTTGAGAAGACAGAGGAACAGCTCGAAAAGGCTTACGCTGCAATCAAGAAAATCACAGAAGACGGCGGAAAGATCCTGTTCGTCGGTACAAAGAAGCAGGCTCAGGCTACAATCCTGGAAGAAGCGCTCCGTTCCGGATCCTTCTATGTAAACCAGAGATGGCTCGGCGGCACACTGACAAACTTCCGCACAATTCAGAAGTCCATCAAGAAGCTTCTCGACATTGAAGAGATGGAAACAAACGGAACAATCAATGTTTATCCGAAGAAGGAGCAGTCCCAGCTTCTGAAGAAGAAGGAAAGACTCGACAACTTCCTCGGCGGTATCAAGGAAATGAAGAAGCTG
>ONSK01000052.1 GCA_900320455.1 uncultured Erysipelotrichaceae bacterium
CAGAAGCGTGACAAGCCCGGCACCGAGGGCGGAGATTCCCATTTTCGCAAATCTTCCGGCGCCGGGGAAAAAAGCAAGCACTATGACAACACCGAGTGTGGAGCCGGCAGAGATACCCATGATGCCGGAGTCCGCCATCGGGTTCTTGGTTGTTCCCTGCATGATTGCCCCTGCCGCAGAAAGTGAGGCACCGACGATCACATCTGCCAGAAAGCGAGGCAGACGGATATCCCTGATGGTCAGATGCGTGAAATTATCCGGGTCAAAACGGAGAAACGTATCCGCAATATCACGGAAGCTGACGTCGGTCGCTCCCATCTTCAGGGTCATGATCATGACAGCGAAAAGAGCCAGAAGCCCGATGGTAAAAAACATCGCGAATCTGGCCGCATTTGTTTTTCTGGTTTTGGATACAGATGCGGAATTTGTCATGATCTGCCGTTATTTCACCTGTCCGGCTGTTTTCAGCGCTTCCATGATCTGTCCGTACTGTTTTTCCAGAAGAATGACGCCTTTCTGGGCATACGGTGTGATATCAATGATGCCTACTCTGTCCTCCCTGACGGCATTCAGAGCCTGCCAGCCGACATTCTCACTGACATATGTGGATACCGTCTTTTCACCGAAGCCGGCATAAATGACCATATCCCCTTCATAATCCTTCAGTTTCTCGGCTGAGATTGCCTCATAGGCAACACCGCTCTCATCCTTCATGAACGCTTCCACCTGCGGAAGTCTTTTGATACCGGCGTAGTCAAAGAGAATCGTGTTCATGAACCAGCCTCTTTCCGGCGGTATGGAAATGGCTCCCATATATGTGTAAATCGTCAGCGTCTTGTCAGAAAGCCCCAGGTCCTTCAGCTCGGAAACCATTTCCTCGCGGATCGTATCCGCATAGGCAATCAGCTTTTGGGCATGTTCCTGCAGTCCGAAAATCTCACCGATATACGTCAGTCTTGTTTTAAAATCATTGGAATCTGTGTACAGCGGAATGACTGGCGCGATCTTGGAAAGCGCCGCGATATTCGACTCGCTCATCTTCTGATTGACGAGAATCAGCTCCGGTTCATAAGAAAGCACTTCCTCCGGTGAGAACGGTGTGCTGTTCATCAGTGCGGAAGCACCGTCATAGAACGATTCATAACCGGTAATATCCGTTGAGCCTTCATATGCCAGCAGCGGAATTCCGAATGCGACGACATCCTGTGAACCGAATAGACATACGATCTTTCTCGTATTCATGTTGTAGGTCACTTCATCGCCATTGAGCGTCGTGAATGTGTTTTCCTTATATTCCTGCGGACGGGTATCTTCCAGCACCGGAAACTCTCTCAGGTTTCCGGCTGTTCCAGTATCCGCTGTTTCCTCTTTCGAAGAACAGCCGCCCAGCACCATTGCCGCAAGCAGAACCGCGGCAGCACTTTTTTTGATTGTATGATTCATTGTTTTCCTCCTCGGACAGACCGTTGTCAGTTCCCTTCGCTTTCTTCTGGAAGCGCAATTGTGATTACCACATTGCCTGTAACGGCAATATTTTCAAATTCAGCACCCTGGAAACCGATTGTCTTTACTTCCCCGATCTGCTTTCCTCCGACAGTCAGTGTCACTTCCGCGTTCTCCAGACCATCCACGTAGTTTTCGTTATAGACATAGAAGGAATGATCTCCTTCTTCCAGCGTATCCCCGTTCTTTACAAGATCGTACGCTTCATTGTATACAGTTGCCTCAGCTGCCGCGTTACCCGCGAGTGTCAGGGTATATGTCTTTTTCGCAGGTTCTTCTGCCTTTGCCTTTTCGACTGCGAACACCGTATCCGCACTCAGTGATTCCACATAATAGCCATCCCCATCGCCTGCTTTGACTGTCGCGGTATGTGTGACCTTCCCGCCTTCTGTGACAGTCAGGATCACATCACTTTCCGATTCATTCACGACTCTGGCGCCGATCATCAGTCCTTCATCGTATTTCTTTCCGGATTCGATCAGCACCTGTTTCGGTGTTTTTCCGCTGTCATCGATATATCCGACGGTGAATGTGACTTTTGAATCATCGGTGCTGTTTTTCAGTGTGACAGTATACTGTTTCTTTTCCGGAACCTCGGGTTCGCTCTGTTCCGGATACTGAATGATGATTTCAACATCACCCGCAACATTCACATCGGCATATTCCGCACCGCTGTCACCGATTTTCTTTGTTTCACCGATCTGTTTTCCGCCGATTTTCAATGTGACGGACGCTTCTTCCAGACCGTCCACATAGCCTTCGTTTGTCACAAGGAAGGTGTGTGTTCCTTCCTCAATCAGATCACCGTTTCTTACAAAGTCATACTCCTCGTTGTAGATAATGGCATCCTCTGCCCCGTCTCCGCTCAGTGTAACTTTGTATGTCTTCTTCTCAGGCTCTTCCGCCTTTGCCTTTTCAATTGTGAATACCGTATCCGCGTTCAGTGATTCCACATAATAGCCATCCGCTTCTCCGGCTTTGACTGCTGCGGTATGCGTGATCTTTCCGCCTTCGGTAACAGTCAGGACAACATCGTTTTCTGAATCGTTCATGACTCTGGCACCGATCATCAGTCCTTCGTCATATTTCTTTCCGGATTCAACCAGTACCTGTTTCGGGGTATCACCTGTCATATCCACATAACCGACCGTGAATGAGACATTTTCATCTTTGACATTGTCTTCCACTGTGACCGTATACTGCTTTTTCTCTTCCGGCTGTCTGGGATAGCTGATCACAATTTCCACATCACCGCTGACTTCAATATCCTCATAGTCAGCACCGCTGCTGCCGATCTTCTTTGTTTCACCAATCTGGCTTCCGCCGACCTTTAATGTGACATCTGCGTCTTCCAGACCGTCCACATATCCTTCGTTTGTCACATGGAAGGAATGTGTTCCCTCTTCAATCGAATCGCCGTTCTTTACAAAGTCGTAATCCTCATTGTAGACAATCGCATCTTCCGCGCCGTCACCGCTCAATGTGACTGTATATGTCTTCTTCTCAGGCACAGGCTTTTCTGCGACTTCTGTTGTGACCTTCAGATCACCTTCCAGTGTGATGTCGATGAATTCGATATCGTCATCGCTCTCAAACGGAACGATCATGTCATAGACCTTGTCTTTGATCACTTCGCCGTTGTGCTCAATGATCAGTCTGACGGGTGAAGCATAGTTGTATACATAGACTGTGACTTCTGTACCCTTTGCGACCTTCGCGCCGGACTTGTAATCATCTTCATTGCCTGTATATACGTGAACCGCGTTGACTGCTTCGTCTGTGTTGGCAGAGGCTGCGCCGTCTTCAATCGTGATCGTGCACATCTCATCCTGCGCTTCCGCCTTTTCCATGACGATTCTCAGATTCTGCTTCAGTTCAACAGGTCCTGCTCCGCCGAACATATCATCCGGTGTGACTTCAGAACTCTCCAGTTCTTTGTCTTCCGCATAGATCGTGACTTTCACAGGGTACGCAGCTGAATTGATGATCTGGGCAAAGATATTCAGTCCTTCTTCAAGGGAATCTCCGGATGTGATGTCTCCATAGTTGTTGTCCGCATCCATCCACATGACATTCAGTGACACATTCTCATCATTCACCCTGTCTTCAATCGTGACGGTATACTGTTTCTTCTCCGCCGGTTCAAGAACGAATCTTGTATCTGCCTTCAATGCTTCAACATAGTATCCGTCTGCCTCTCCGGCCTTGACTGTCGCTGTGTGAGAAACCTCAGTTCCTTCATATACCGTGAAGATGACGTCTTTTTCAGAATCATTCATGACTCTGCCGCCGACCTTCAGTCCTTCATCGTATTTCTTTCCGGATTCGATCAGCACCTGCTTCGGCGTATCGCCTGTCATATCCAGATATCCGACAGTGAATGTGACATTCTCATCATTTACTTTGTCTTCGACTGTTACTGCGTACTGTTTTTTCTCTTCCGGCTTTTCAGCGACTTCTGTCGTGACTTTCAGATCACCTTCCAGTGTGATGTCGATGAATTCGATATCGTCATCGCTTTCAAACGGAACGATCATGTCATAAACCTTGTCTTTGATCATTTCGCCGTTGTGCTCAATGATCAGTCTGACGGGTGAAGCGTAGTTGTATACATAGACTGTGACTTCTGTACCCTTTGCGACCTTTGTGCCGGACTTGTAATCATCTTCATTGCCTGTGTATACATGAACAGCATTGACTGCTTCGTCTGTGTTGGCAGAGGCTGCGCCGTCTTCAATCGTGATCGTGCACATCTCATCCTGCGCTTCAGAAGGTTCCAGGACGAATCTTGTATCTGCTTTCAAAGATTCAACGTAATAACCGTCCGCTTCACCTGCCTTGATCACTGCAGTATGCGATGCTTTATTTCCTTCATAGACTGTAAGCTTTACGTCAGCTTCGGAATCATTCATGACTCTGGCGCCGATCATCAGTCCTTCATCGTATTTCTTTCCGGATTCAATCAGCACCTGTTTCGGTGTATCGCCTGTCATATCCACATATCCGACGGTGAATGTGACATTCTCATCATTTACCTTGTCTTCGACTGTTACGGTGTACTGCTTTTTCTCTTCTTCCGCTTTTTCCAGCACGAATCTTGTGTCTGCTTTCAGGGATTCAACGTAATAACCGTCTGCCTCTGCCGCCTTGATCACTGCCGTATGTGATACTTCATTTCCTTCATAGACAGTAAGTTTGACATCATATCCGGAATCATTCATGACTCTGGCGCCGATCATCAGTCCTTCATCATATTTCTTTCCGGATTCGATCAGCACCTGCTTCGGTGTATCGCCTGTCATATCCACATATCCGACAGTGAATGTGACATTCTGATCCTTCACATTGTCCTCAACAGTGACTGTGTACTGTTTTGTGTCCGTTCCGGGTGTGGGAGATGGTGTCGGAGACGGTGTTGGTTTCGGTGTGGGTGAGGGCTGTGTTCCCTCCACATATGCGCTGACTTTGAGATCACCTTCCAGGACTACATCGATCATTTCGATCTTGTCATCATCCTCAAACGGTCTGATCTTCTGATAGACTGCGTTCTTAATAACTTTTCCGTTATGTTCCACTACCAGACGCACCGGACTTGCATAGTTATAGACAAACATTGTGACTTTGGTGCCTGCCGGTACCTTGTCTCCGGATTTGTAATCGTCGTTGTCTCCGGTATAGATATGCAGAGCATTGACTGCCTCATCCGTGTTGGCGGATGCGGCATAGTTGTTTATGGTAATCGTGCACTCTTTTGTGCCTGGTGCGGCAGATGGTGTCGGCGAAGGTGTCGCTTCACTTCCGCCTCCCGCATAGTCCAGAACGATTCTGGTATTGCTGTTAAGGTCGAAGTAGAATCCGTTGGCGCCGTCCTCACTGCCTTTGCGGGGATCAACGGTAACACTCTTAATCACACTGCCGCCTGCTGTATAGGCTGTGATCTTCAGACGGGATGATGATCTGTTCATTGCTCTGACACCGACCATCAGTCCTGCTTCATATGTTCTTCCGGATACGATATCAACGGCTTTCGGAGTGCCGCTGCTGTCATCAACATACCCGACAGTCAGCACCGCGTCTGCGCCTTTGACTCTGTTCTGGATCGTGACCTTGTATCCTGTTTCCTTCTCTCCCTTTTTCCTGAAGCTGAAGGAAATGTCACTGCCGTCAACATTTACGTCAGAGAATGTGTATGACGGGTTCTGCTCTGTCAGCTCGGCTGTTCCGACTGTGACACCGCCTTTTTTCATTGTGACTGTGACATCCGCATCTTTTCTCTGCACAGTGAAATCATATGTACCGTTTCTGACTGTGCTGCCGTCATGAACGGTTTCGTTTCCGATGGTTACTGAAGCGAGATTCTCGTTTTTGATGGATACCGCGCTCTCTGTCTTTTCTTCGGCAGAGAGTGCTTTTGTAGTGACTGTAAGGTCTCCTTCCAGGACAATGTCAAAGAATTCCACCTTGTCGTCATCCACAAATGCCTGCATGATCGGATATGTTTTATCCGCAATGACTTCGCCGTTATGAACGATCTTCAGAGCAACAGGGCTGGCAAGATTGTATACATATACGGAAATCTTTGTGCCTTTGGGAACTTCCGCGCCGGAAATAAAATCCTCCATGTCGGCGCTTGCGGGATCATATACATGAAGACCGTTGACCGCCTGGTCTGTATTGGCGGATGCCGCACCGTTATCAATTGTGATGGTGCACATTCCCTCTTCCGTATTCTCTTTTCCGCTTTCATCCGGTTCTGCCGTCACTGCCGGTGTTTCTTCTCCGCCGGCTTTCTCCGGTGTTTCATTCGTGCATCCCCGGCATGAGAAAAGCCCGAAGATCATTGCGATTACGATGGCAATCAGCCCGATAATCGTCTTTTTTCTGTTTCCGTCCATCTCTGTTCTCCTTCCGAAACCGTTGAGCTTTCATTCTGTTAGTCTTTTCTAACGCATAGCCAGAAAAAATAGTCGCTGATGCGGCATGCATTTAGTTTAAACTAACTACAGGTTTTATATCACTAACTGTTATGCATTTCAACCAAAAAAGATGTGTTCCTGCGAAAAAACATTTCCCGGAATCAGGTATTATTGAGTTGTTTGTGTTACACTTGCCTGTGAATACGGAGAATATGATGAAATATGAGATCAATCACGGCAGACTTGTGATTCATACTGCCGGCAGATACAGAAACAAAACCGTTGCAGATTTCCTGAATGAATACTGCCAGTCTGACAGAAATCAGTACTTATTGATTCAGAACAGACAGATTCTGGTCAATGATGAACCGGTTCGTGATGTTCATCAGAAACTGACAGATGAGGACATCACCCTGCTCATACCGGAAGAAGAGTACGGATGGCCATGCGCAGATCAGCCATGCAATGTCATCTATGAGGACGCCTTCTGCTATATCGTTCATAAGGACGCCGGATATATCATTCATGATGACGCAAATCCGGAACACTGTCTGATGGCAATGGCTGCGAAGTGGCAGGATGAACATGGGATCCGCGTTCCGGTCAGACCAATCCACCGTCTTGACAGAGATACCCAGGGACTTGTGTTCTTCTCAAAGATTCCCTTCTTTCAGCCCTGGTTTGACAGACAGCTTTCAGAGAAGAAGATCCAGAGACATTACCTTGCGATCGTTAAGGGAAAGTGTCCGCAGGATCGCTTTACATGCAATGGAAAGATCGGCCGTGACAGACACAGAAACGGGGCCTTCCGCATCTCCTCCACCGGCCAGGAAGCCTGCACAAAAGTGGAAAAGATTGCCGCAAGAGGTCCCTATACCCTGCTTGGCTGCACGCTTGAGACAGGCCGTACACACCAGATCCGCGTGCATCTTGCGGATAAGGGACTGCCGATCGTCAACGATCCTCTCTATGGCGTCAAGTCAAAGGATTTCAGAATCATGGGACTTTGGGCGGATGAAATTGAATTCCGCAGTCCGCTGACAAATAAAAAGCATAAAATCCACGATATCCCGGTATCGGAGTATGATTATTTCAAAGGAGAGAAATGAACATGAGGTATGATTTCACAACACTTCCTGAACGTGAAGGACACGACGCGATCGCTGTCGATCTTCCGGCAAAAGGACTCGGCAATTTCAATGTAAAGAGAAAGGAAGGCTTTGATGTCATTCCGATGTGGGTCGCGGATATGAACTTCAACTGTCCTGACTGCATCACCGATGCCGTAAAAGACCGTCTGAACTATAAGACGTTCGGCTACTTCCAGCCCCGCGAAGAATACTACAATGCCATCATTAACTGGCAGAAGGAACACAACGGCATTGAAGGCCTGAAGCCTGAAAACATCGGCTATGAGAACGGTGTTCTCGGCGGTGTCATCTCCGCGATGAACATCTTCTGTTCCAAGGGAGACAAGGTGCTTGTCCATTCCCCGACATATGTCGGCTTCACGCATGTTCTGCACAACAACGGCTATGACATTGTCCATTCTCCCCTCGTCAAGGATGAAAACGGTGTCTGGCGCATGGATTTCGCTGACATGGAGGAGAAGCTTGCGACACAGAAGATTCATACAGCCATCATGTGCAACCCTCACAATCCATGCGGCAGAGTTTGGGAGAAGGAAGAACTGGAACAGGCCATGGCGCTGTTTGAGAAATACCACGTCTATGTCATCTCCGATGAGATCTGGTCTGATCTTCTGATGAACGGCGCAAAGCATATTCCCACACAGACAGTCAGCGAATACGCGAAGTACCATACGGCTGCTTTCTATGCCCCTTCCAAGACATTCAACCTTGCAGGTCTGATCGGCAGCTACCATATCATCTATGATCCGTGGATCAAGGACAGAATTGACAAGGAAGCATCCCTGACACATTATAATGCGATGAATGTTCTCTCCATGTACGCGCTGATCGGCGCCTTCTCCAAAGACGGCAATGAGTGGCTGAAGGAGCTGAAGGAAGTGCTCTCCGACAATGTCAACTATGCCTGCGAATTCATTGAGAAAGATCTTGAAGGCGTTTCCGTCTTCAAGCCGCAGGGAACATACATGCTGTTTATCAACTGCCGTGAGTACTGCGAGAAGACAGGAACAGACATGGAAACTCTGTATAAGAGAGGACTGGAATACGGCGTCTGCTGGCAGAGCGGAAAAGATTTCTGCGATGACTGGTCACTCCGTCTGAATCTTGCCCTGCCTCTTTCCAGAGTCGCGGAAGCATTCCGCAGAATGAAAGAATACATCTTCATCTGAGAACGTAAAGAGAGGTCGCTGACCTCTCTTCTTTTTGTTATTTCTCAAGATACTCTTTCAGGGCATCCAGGCAGTTTCCGGCATCTTCATATCCGAGATAATAGATATCCGCAAGCGCTTCAACATTGCCTTCAAACCGCTTGATGTCAATGGGCTTTGAGGGAGCAATCATGAAGATCTGTCCCTGCTGTTCCAGCGCTGTCATACGGTCAATCAGCACATTGTATCTGGCTGCCTCTTCCTCAAGATCCCGTTTCAGATTCGGATACCTTCTGTATTCCACCCTGGTGATTCTGAGCGGTGCCCGCACATGCTTGCGATAGTCTCTGTCACGGGTACGGACCAGAACGATCTTCTCATGTCCCTGATTCAGCGCGTATTCCAGGGGAATCTTGTTCTCCAGTCCGCCATCAAGGTATCTGCTGTTTCCGATCGTGACCGGTTCGCTGACGTAGGGAACCGTAGCGGATGCCTGCACGGCTGCGTAGATGTTTTCCGCGTCCTCTTTGTTGAAATACTCCGCTCTGCCGGTATCCACATTCGTGCAGACTGCCGTAAAGCTTCTGGAAGGATCGAAGAACCGGTCCTCATCAAAGGGATATTCCTCGCTCAGTTCATTGAACAGATAGGAGAAACCGGTGATGCCGTGATCCCTGCGCAGTGCCCCGAGTCCGAGATACTCCCTGTCATGACGGTGGCCGAGATTGATGCGCACTGCCCTGCCGATCTGTCCCGACACATAGTTCATACCGCAGAGCGCTCCGGCGGATACGCCGATCGTATGTCTGAGATTGATATCGTTTTCCATCATGCGGTCAATGACACCCAGCGTATAGAGTCCGCGCCAGGCGCCGCCTTCCAGCACAATGCATCCTTCTGTAATGGTATCAGATGCCCTGCCCCAGGGCAGTTCATCCATTTTGTCGTATATTTTCATCTGTGCCTCCGCCTGCCATTCTAACACAGCGATATTTTTGTCATACAGACACTTTCCCGTATGTGTCTATCCGGTGCAGCCCGTCTTTCCGAAGTAAATAGATCTTGTCGGGAACTTCTTCAATATAGCTGCGGTCATGAGAAACACTGATAATGCATCCGGGAAAGTCTTTCAGCACGCTGCGGATCACCGGCTGGGAAAGCGGAGAGAAGTTTCTTGTCGGCTCATCGAGAATCAGCACGTCAGCGTGTTCCAGATTCATCTTCAGAAAGAAGATCTTCGCCTTCTGCCCGCCTGAGAGATCACGGATCGCATGTTCCATCTCATCTGTCGTATAGCGCATGGATCCAAGAAGATTTCTGACTCTTGTGACAGTTTCTCTGTCACCATCCGGGGCAAGGTACTGCACCGGTGTCAGATCCAGTTCCAGAAGATCCGTATAATCCTGCGGCATATAGGCACAGCGGATATCGTTTCTGTTTTTGAGCATCTCAAAGATTTCCTTCAGGAATGTGGATTTGCCGCAGCCGTTAGCTCCTGTAATGCATATCTTTTCCGGACCGTTCACCTGCAGATGAATGTTTTCCGCAAGAAGACGGTCTCCGGCAGATAGCTGTTCCAGGGAAAGATCCAGTATTTTCTTGCCGGAAGAAACAGCGCTCTCATCACTGAAGAAGAACAAAATTGCCTCCTCCTGTTCTGGAATATCCGTCATGTTCTCCCGTTCTCTTTCAAATCTTTTACCCATGGATTTGACCGAGTGCATCTTCTTTTTCAGAAGCCTTCCGCCATGGGGATCCTGACGGCTGATATTGTTCAGCTCATGATCGACCTGCTGCTGGATGCGGCGGAAGCGCTCCATGCGCATGGCATCTTCCCTCCGCTCGCTCATCGCCTTCTGCATCTGTCTTTCAAACAGATCATCGCGGCGTTCAAGATATTCATCATATCCTGCTGAAACAACGGTGTGTCTGGCAGCTGTCTTGCGGTTCAGGAGTTCAAGATGGATGATTCTGTTGGCGGCTGCGCGGATCAGTGTTTCATCGTGTGAGACAAACACCACTGCCTGCGGCGCGTTCACGATCATCTCCTCCAGCCATTCCAGCATCGCAAGATCCAGATCATTGGATGGTTCATCGAGCAGCGGCACCGTCGGCTCCGTGATCAGGATGCGTGCCATCCTGACCTTGATTTTCTCACCTCCCGAAAGTGTTTCCATCTTCTGCATGCTGTAATACATGCCGGGATCCATATGAAGCTTCACAGCCAGACGATTCAGCTCTTTCGGATCTTTTTCCGCGAAAAACGGTTCCTCGCAGAAATATTCATATACGCTTTTTGTCCTGTCGGATTCTTCCAGTTCCTGAGACAGATAACCTGTCTTTTCATTCTGCACCGTGCGGATTCCCTGCGCATCGGCATAATCGCTGATGAGCGAAGGATCGGCGATCCACCTGAGCAGCGTGCTCTTGCCGTTGCCTTCTTCACCGATCAAAGCGATCCTGTCACCCTGGTTTACTGTCAGCGAGAATCCGCTGATCAGCTCGCGCAGATCTTTTTTATATGTAATTGTCAGATTTCTGATCTGAAGCATATGTCACCTCCTGCAAAAAAAGCCTGTTTTCATATACGAAAAAACAGACTTTGATCAGGAAGCATACATGACAAAGCTGAATTTCCGTACATGAAAAACTGAATTGTGAATACATTTCATTTTTTCATTCCGGTTTACAGCTTCATCCTATCAGTCTCACATCCGCAGATGCGGCCTTTCTGCCCTCTCAATCTAGCATATCCAACGTATCCGGACAAGTCATGTTCAAACAAAAAGTATGGCATAGCATGCATGATTCATATTATTCTTAAACTATGAAGAGGCTTCTGATCAGACTCAAATACCCGAAGCCGCAGACAATATTCACAGCGTTTCTGTTCAGCTCAGTTGCGCTGTTCGGACTATTCAGGTTTCATGTGGTTTATCCCGCGGCTTGGGCTGCTGTGCTGGCTGTTTTCATCTGGGCTTTGATAACTGCCGGGATTCTTTTGTATTGGCTGCTGCGCTCAAGGAAAATGCGGGAGGAAATCGAGCTGATCGAGCTGCTTCAGAAAAAGAGCATTTCCCTTTCTCTTTCCTGGCTGCTGAACATGTCGTTCTTCCTGTACTACATGATTATTTCCATGATTTACAAATCCGCCTGGTTTGCGACGATTGCCTTCTTCTATATCTTCCTTTCCGTCGGCAGAATGGTTCTGCTTGCGGAGTCTCGCTTCAAGCATCCCAATATCCGTTCCCAGTGGCGCAGCTACATGACGTGCGGATATTTAATGCTGGCGATGATTGTCTCTCTGATTGTCATGGCAGTCATGGTTGTTGAAGATCATTACGCGATGTCCTATCCCGGACACACCATCTGGGCAGCCGGCATCTTTGCCGTCTATCTTTCCGTCACTGCCCTGCGCGGCTATATCACAACAAAAAAGTGGCGCTCACCGATGCTCTCCGCAGAACGCGTCGTTGCGATGAGTGCCGCTCTTCTTGGTTTGTTTTCATTCCAGACCGCATTCTTCTCACAGTCTCATCTCGCGGATGCGACCACCCACTTCTGGAACATCGCCACCGGAGTGATCATCAGTATCATCATGTTCTGCATTTCTGTATACATGATCGTCCACGGCGGCAGAATGCTCAGCTACAAAGTTGATCTCGACAGAAAAAATCACTAGTTTTTCTGTCCGATATACATTTCAAGCTTCTGGTTCAGCTTGGAATAGACATGTTCACGGAACCATGGCTCACTGGATGCGGCGACTGCGGCATCTTTTTCAAACCATGAAACACCGCTGTTTTCATCCGGTTTTTCACTGACCGTCTCTTTTGGATCTGCTTCAAGAAGATAGGTGATATTGACATGCAGATGGGAACCGACGTATTTCCCCTTCTTGACATGACCGTCCACGGTCAGGATCTCAAGGGAGTAGATGTCTTCACTGACCGGTCTTACATTCCGGATTCCCGCTTCTTCCCGGACTTCCTTCATCGCGGTTTTCAGCAGATCCTTTTCCCCGTCCGCGTGTCCGCCGAGCCATGACCAGGAATCATAAATGTTGTGATAGGCCATCAGCACCTGTGTTCTGTCGGGGGATACGACCCAGGCACTCGCTGTCATATGAGCTGTCTCATTCTCTCTTGTCCAGATATCCTCGCCGCCGTTTTCCAGAAATTCCAGGATCCTCTTCTGATCGATTTCTTCCTGTTCATTGAATGGTTTGTATTTCTTCACCTGTTCGTACAGATTCATCGCTTTTTCTCCGTTTCAGCAATCCTATTATAGTTTCTGATGGCTCTGTTTTCATCAGCTGATGTTACAATGGATACAGAAAATATACAGGAGGAAAATAATCATGGCATTAAGAAAAGACTTTCTCTGGGGCGGAGCTGTCGCTGCCCACCAGCTGGAAGGCGGATGGGACCAGGGAGGAAAAGGCTGGAGTATCGCCGATGTGATGACAGCCGGCGGAAACGGCATTCCGCGCCGCATCACTGACGGTGTTCTCGAAGGAGAAAACTATCCCAACCACGAGGCAATTGATTTCTATCATCATTACAAGGAAGATATCGCCCTCTTCGGCGAGATGGGATTCAAGGCATTCCGCACCTCCATTGCATGGACAAGAATCTATCCGAACGGCGATGATGAAACACCGAATGAAGAAGGTCTCGCATTCTATGACGACATGTTCGATACATGTCACAAATACGGCATTGAACCGGTCATCACCCTTCAGCATTTTGAGATGCCGTATAATCTTGCAAAGAAGTACAACGGCTTCATGGACAAGAGATGCATCGATTTCTTTGAAAGATTCAGCCGCACATGCTTTGAAAGATACAAGGGCAAGGTTAAGTACTGGATGACATTCAACGAGATCAACAACCAGTCTGCGGCGCCGAATGCCCATCATATGCTGCAGGAAGGCGGCGTTCTTCTGAAGGAAGGCGATCCGGCAGAAGAGATGATGTACCAGTCATCCGTCAATGAACTGATTGCCAGCGCCAAGGCAGTCAAGGCATGCCATGAGATTGATCCTGACGCAATGATCGGCTGTATGATCGCAATGTGCCCGATTTACGCGCATACATGCAATCCGAAGGATGTCATGGAAAAGACATGGGCTGACTACAAGAGATACTGGTACTGCGATGTACATGCAAAGGGAAAGATTCCGAACTACATGTACAAATACTGGGAGAGAAACAACCTGAATGTTCCTGTCACAGAAGAAGAAAAGGAAATCCTGAAGGAAGGCATCATTGACTACATCGGCTTCTCCTACTACATGTCCTTCGCGGTTGCCGCAAGAGATGACAACCCTGAATTCAACTTCTACGAAGGCGGCGCTATTGTTGGTGCCGGCGGAAAGTCCGACTTCGTCAAGAATGAATACCTCGGTGCCACTGACTGGGGCTGGCCGATCGATCCGCTCGGACTGCGTTATGCGCTGAACTGGTTCTCCGCAAGATATGATCAGCCGCTGATGATCGTTGAAAACGGCATGGGCGCCTATGACAAGAAAGAAGAAGACGGAACTGTCGATGACAGCTACAGAATCGATTATCTGAGAAACCACATCCAGGCGATGATCGATGCCGTAAACAAGGACGGCGTTGACCTGCTCGGCTACACAATGTGGGCTCCGATCGATATTGTATCCGCTTCCTCCGGTGAAATGGACAAGAGATACGGCTTCATCTACGTAAACAAGAACAATGCCGGCGAAGGTGATCTCTCCCGTTCGAAGAAGAAATCCTTTGACTGGTACAAGCACGTCATTGAAACAAACGGAGAAGAACTCTGATACATCCCAGGGACTGAAAAAAAACAAGCCCTTTTTCTCAGATTTCAGGTGAAAGATACTGCATTTGATGAGATACTATTATAAGAAACATTCACAAAGGAGAGATCATGAAAAAGATAATGTTTGTGGGCTCGGAAGCCTATCCGTTTGTCAAGACCGGCGGTCTTGCGGACGTTATGAACGCATTGCCGAAAGCGCTGCTGAAAGAGGACTGTGATGCCCGCGTCATCCTGCCGCTGTATGGATGCATCGCTGACAAATACAAGAACGATATGGAATTCATCAACTGCTTCTGGATGCAGGTCGGACAGAACGGCAAGGACTACTATGTCGGCATCAAGAAGTATGTTCTGGATGGTGTCACATATTATTTCATCGACAATGAAGAGCTGTTCTCCTGGGGAAACCCGTACAGCGATATGTCTGATGACCTTGAAAAGTTCATCTACTTTGACAAGGCAGTACTGGCAGCTCTGCCGGTCATCGGCTTTATTCCTGATGTCATTCACTGCAATGACTGGCAGGCAGGTCTTGTTCCGGTATATCTCAGAACACTGTTCTCCAATACGGAAGTCGGCCAGCATTCCAAGGTCGTCATGACGATCCACAACCTGCGCTTCCAGGGAATCCAGACCGTCGGACGCATCAAGTATCTCTCCGGTCTGCCGGATGACTGCTTCACATTTGACAGACTGGCAAACTACGGTGACGCGAACATGCTGAAAGGCGGAATGATCTATTCCGACTGCATCACAACCGTTTCCAATTCCTACGCGGAAGAAATCAAGACAGAAGAATACGGCGAAGGTCTTGAAGCTGTCACAAGTTTCCATGCCTACAAGCTGCTCGGCATCGTCAACGGCATCGACTATGATCTCTACAATCCGGAAACAGACGCCAAGATCTTCACAAACTACAGCGTGAAGAATGCCAAGGAAGGCAAAGCTGCGAACAAGGCAGCACTGCAGGAAGAACTCGGACTGGAAGTCAATCCGGAAAAGATGATGATCGGTCTGATTTCCCGACTGACAGACCAGAAAGGTCTCGACCTTCTGATTCCGATCATTGACCAGATGATTGATGGCAACACACAGTTCGTGCTGCTCGGCACAGGTGTTTCCGATTATGAGGATGCCTTCCGTTACTTCGAGGACAAATACAGGGGCAGCGTATCCGCAAGCATCATGTACTCCGATGAAAGATCCAGAAAGATCTATGCCGCAGCTGATGCGATGCTCGTTCCTTCCAGATTCGAACCGTGCGGACTGACACAGCTGATGGCTATGCGCTATGGCGCAGCGCCGATCGTCAGAGAGACCGGCGGTCTGAAGGATACAGTCACGGCATACAACAAGTTCGAAGGAACAGGCACAGGCTTCTCCTTTGAAGAATACAGCCCGTGGGTATTCCTCGACAGCATCAACCTGGCAAAGGAAATCTACTTCACCCAGCCTGAGGCATGGGATGAACTCGTCAAGAGAGACATGGAGATGGACTTCTCCTGGGGCAAGGCAGCACGGCAGTACGTTGCCATGTACGAAAAACTCTGATCATTCAAACCGCAGAGGACGGAGCTCATATCCGTCCTTTTCTTATGGCTAAGAGAGTATTCATACGCTATAATCATGGCAGCCAAGGAGCGTAACTATGAGCAGACTGTTTGCCCCGGGCACATTTCTGATCCCGGAACACATGAATCTCTGTCAATGGTCCGTCATCGCATGTGACCAGTACACCTCCCAGCCGCAGTACTGGCAGAAATGCCGTGAAATCACTGCCGGTTCACCAACCGCTCTCAACTGCATCCTTCCGGAAGCCTTTCTGGAAGAGACAGACGCTTCCGCCATCACATCCATCCATCAGATGATGACTGCTTATCTTGAAAGCGGTCTGTTTTCCGCATTTGAAAATGCCTATATCTATATCGAAAGACACCTGCAGAGCGGTGTAACCAGGAAAGGAATTCTTGGCTGCATTGATCTTGAGGGGTATGAATTCATCGATCATACCAGCGCGCCGATCAGAGCAACGGAAAAGACCGTTCCGGAGAGAATCCCGCCCCGCATGGCAGTGCGAGACGGTGCTCCGCTGGAGTTTTCCCATGTTCTGATGCTGTGCGATGATGAGAAAAAGCAGATCATTGAGCAGGTGGATACTTCCAGCCTCAGAAAGCTGTATGACTTTGATCTGATGTTAAACGGCGGTCATCTGGCAGGATGGCTGATCAGCGGCACGGAAAAAGAAAAGCTGGAAGCACGCCTGAAAGCGTATGAAGAAAGCCATGAACGCCTTCCCTACGCGATTGGTGACGGCAACCATTCCCTGGCAAGCGCCAAGGTTCTCTATGAGCAGCACGGAAAGCCGCAGAACCTCCGCTATGCTGCAGTCGAGCTGAACAACATCCATGATGATGCCTATTCCTTCAAACCGATCCACCGCCTTGTCAAAGCGGATCCTGATGCCCTCTCTGCCTTCCTGAAGGCACATGAATCATCTGATGGCACACCGGTTGAATGCGTGATCGGAAACAGGAAACAGACGATTTATCTCCCGGTGGAACAGCATGGCTATGTGCTGAAGGTCCTGCAGGATCTGCTGGATGCCTTCATCGCGCAGTCTCCCGGAGAGATCGATTATATCCACGGCAGAGACAATCTGATGAATCTGACGGACGATACACACTCCGCATTCATCCTGCCTGCCCTGACAAAAGACAGCTTTTTCCGCCACCTGGACAAATATGGCGTATACTGCCGCAAGGCATTCTCCATCGGTGAAGCGGATGACAAGCGCTTCTACCTGGAATCCCGCAGGCTGTACTGATTGCCTGTTTGAAAACCTGACAGAACGTGGTAGTATATTTAGTGTTGCTGCGCGCCGGTGGCGCAATTGGATAGCGCAACAGATTCCGAATCTGTAGATTGTGGGTTCAAGTCCCGTCCGGCGCATAGAAAAGTCTCCTTTGCGGAGACTTTTTCATATCATCATATTCAGTTTTTCCGGAATCAGACACAGCGTGATATGATCCGAAAGATATTCGATTTCACCATCCGTATGCACCCAGAGCGGAAGATCTGTTCTGATCTCTGCCGAGCGTGCTTTTTTCATGTGCACGCCTTTGAATCTGACATGCGCTCCCTTGTAGGCATACGGGAAGATCCTGAAGAAGTCCCATTGCGACAGGCTGTCTCCGGTACAGAAATCGAGCAGCCCGTCAGATGCTTCAGCGTCCGTTCCAAAGCGGAATCCGCCGCCTTCATACGGTTCATTCATCGCCGCCGTAAACAGGAGACCCGGATAATCCTGCCTTTCACCGTCATCGAATGTGATATGGGAAACTGTCCTTTGTGTCGTGAAGATCACATGCAGTGCTTCATACAGGTAGATCATCTTGCCGAGACCGACTTTGTTCAGCTTCTTCTTCATCTTTGATTTCTGAACGTAGGCGCAGATCTCCGCGTCAAAGCCGATGCCGGATGAAATATTGAACAGTCTGGAATATTCATCTTCCAGTCTGACACCTTCCGGATTCATTCTGCTGTGAAAGATCACTTTGCCGATATCAAGAGATCTGACAGTCCTGCCTTCCTTCATCTTCAGGATGCCTTCCTGCAGGGAATATTTCATGCCAAGAGATCTGGCAAGATCGTTGCCTGATCCGCAGGAGAAGAATGCGACTCTTGTATGTTCAAAGTCACGGATTCCGTTGACGACCTGGTTCATTGTGCCGTCGCCGCCGAAGATCACAAGATCCGCTCCGTTCTCTGTCAGCTCAGATGTGATCTCTTCGATTCCCTTCTGCAGCGTGGAGAAAGTCGCATCATAGGGAATGCCTTCGCGGACCATGATCTTTTCCGCTTCCAGCCATTTTTTCATTGTCTTTCCGCCGGCACCGGCCGGATTTACGATTACATGAAACATAGAATACCTCTGCTTACTCCCGGAAGCTCAGTTCCTTATGCATGCCGTCATCGCTGATGACCGCATTTGCGAAGATCGAATGCACATCATCCTCATAGGCATGGGGATCTTTCATGGACGGGGAATAGTGAGTGAACCAGAGTTCTCTCACCCCTGCCTTTGCGGCAATGCGGGCACATTCCTGCATTGTCATGTGCTTATTGTATTCCGCCTTTTCCTGTTTCTCAGGATCGCCGTACATGCCTTCGGCAATCATCAGATCGCTTCCCGTTGCATGTTCCGTGATGAATTCCGTCGGTCTTGTATCCGTGACGTAGGTCAGCTTGATACCGCGTCTTTCTTCACCAAGCACCATGTCCGGCATATAGATCTTTCCTTCGTATTCCATCGTCTGTCCCTTCTGCAGAAGCCCCCACATCCTGACAGGCAGATTCAATGCGCGTGCTTTCTCAGCATCGAATTTCGGATTCCTGTGCACATAGATCGTGTATCCGAATGTCGGTACGCTGTGCTTTACGGCAAAGGCGGTGATTTCCAGAGGTCCGACACGGAATACCTCTTCCCTGTTTTCATATTCTCTGTAACGCAGTTCAAAGGGAATGTATCTTGCGACTGTGAGTACACCTTTCAGGATATCTCCGAGTCCTTTGGGACCGTAGATCGTCACCGGATCGGTTCTGTCTGCCTTGGCCATGCTTAAAAGCAGACCGGGAAGTCCTGCCGTATGATCCGCATGAAAATGCGTGAGCAGGATCGTATCGATCTGTTTGACGGAATATCCCTGATGATGCAGGGTAATCTGTGTTCCTTCACCGCAGTCAATCAGCAATGAGGAGCCCTCGCATCTTAACAGCAGCGATGTCAGCCACCGGTTCGGCAGCGGCACCGTTCCGCCTGTTCCAAGCAGACATAGATCTATCATAAGCGCCTCTTTTCTTCCAACTATGTTAACACAGAAAGGTTCTCACGTAAAAAGGCCCGGAGGCCTTTTCATCAGAGATTCTTGATGATTTCCGAAAGTTTCGGCATCATCTGCTGTTTTCTGGAAATGATGTTCGGATCAAATCCGGAATGATCATCGAATGTTGTTTCGATAACATCTTTCATCACTTCTGAAAGCGGTCCGTAGTAATAGAACTGGGATCCCTTGCCCATCACATCCGTAAACAGCATGACAAGCAGATCGAGCTTGTTCTTCTGCTGTTCCAGCTGCATATTCGCAAGGAATTCCGGCAGAAGCTTCTGCACTTCATCGAGACGTGAGTAGTTTGTCTGGCCGATGGCGAATCTGTACTTGCCGATTTCATAGTTCTTCAGGTCACGGTTGAGAATTTCCGTCGGTGTGGAATCACGCAGGGCAACAGATGCGCCGAGCATCTCTCTTGCGTACTCTTCCACGTCTTCAATACCGGCAAGCTCAGCTAGCGCCTTTACGGTATCCTTGTCTTCCTGCGTCGTTGTCGCAGAACGGAAGTTCAGCGTATCCGAAAGGATGGCTGACATCATGATGCCGGCGATCGGCTGTTCGGGAACCAGACCGTTCTCCTGGAACAGCTTGTAGATGATCGTGCATGTGCAGCCGCATCTGTGGTTTCTGTATTCGATCGGCAGATTCGTCTGAATATCGCCGATGTGGTGATGGTCTACGATAGCGACGATTTCACCCTTGTCGATATTCATCATCGACTGGTTGACCGCGCTGTGGTCTACCAGAGCGATCTTTCTGCGCCTGTAGTTCACGGTATGGCCGCGTGTCAGGGAACCGACGATCTCATTCTTCTCATTCAGAACAGGATAGCTTCTGACACGGGAATTGCGCATCTTCTTTGCGGCTTCTTCCACATATTCATCATCGCGGAATGTCATGATATCGGTGGACATGATATGTTCCACGCTGTAGCTTTCGGTAATGATGCGGGCTGTGTGCATCGTATCTTCCGGTGTTTCGATAATGGCGCAGCCATTCAGGGA
>ONSK01000250.1 GCA_900320455.1 uncultured Erysipelotrichaceae bacterium
GGATTTTGCGAAACACCGGGCCTGCCCGTTTCTTTCTGCCGATTTCGATTGCCCTGATTATCATGGGATTCTTACTGCTCCGTATGACACCGTCAAAATACGCAGAGACACAGGGCACAGTCACCAATGTCACACAGCACACAAATGAAGACGGTGAAGAACAGTATGACATCACGTTTGAATACACTGTAGACGGGAAGAAGTATACCAGTGAATACCTGGATCTGGGTGAATCAATGGATATTGGCGCAAACGTCACAGTATATTACAATCCGGATGATCCGCAGAGCACATCCAACACAAAGCACACCGGGCTGATTTCCTACGGGATGATGGGTGCCGGAACACTTGGCTTATTCTATGGAATCTATGCGACAATCAATGCATTTAAGAAAGACAAGGAACTGGATGAGAGAACCGCTGCCGCAAGAGGCATGGACAGTGTTCCCGAAATCATTCCTGTATCCAAGGATCAGCTGACAGAATACTATGTACTGTTTGACGGCAAATCTCTGAAACCCGGCTACATCATAGAAGACGCGAACCGCAGAGTTGTCTATGAAGCACCGATGACAAAGAACGCGGCGATCGGAAACAGAATCTTCACATTCACCAACCATCTGACCGGAAGAACATTCGAGCATGAAGTCGGTCATACCACAACAACCACCCTTGACAATGAGATCTTCTCTGAAAGATCCTGGTTCAAGTTCGACGGAAAGAACATCTGGGATGATCTCCATGATCAGGGTATCCGTATTGATACAGATATTCATTCCATCTTCCCGCGTTTCCGCTACACAGTCGCAAAGGACGGACGCTTCTTCGCGACAATTGAAACTACCAGCAAATACGTACATGAAGAGGATGAAGCGGAACACAAGATTGCAATCCCTGTCGGCAGATACTACTATCGCTGCTGGACGAACAGCGACAACCTGGATCTGCTCTTCCTGACAGTATTCGCAATCTCTGAAACAGAACAGACAGTTGTTGAATAAGCACATTGCCAAACAAAGCTTCCGGGATTAACCTGGAAGCTTTTTCAGTATTCTTCTTACCTGTTCATTCTGTCAGTATCTGATGATCCCGGATCACATATACTGTCTCATTCTCCAGTGCGATATCTTCTTCATGATTTGTGAAGATGAGCGTATTGCCTTCAATGGACAGATAATCTTCAAGCAGCTTTTTGACAATGTTCTTTGCCTCTGTATCCAGTCCATCGAACGGTTCATCCAGAAGAAGATACCTTGGTTTCTCCATTATTGCCTGGATCAGCCTCATCTTCTGTTTCATTCCGGTGGAATATGTTTTGTACTTCTTATAAATATCATTTTCAAAGTGAAGAATGCGTGCATATTCCAGAATGTCTTCCGCGGTGCACTTCTTCAGAATTGCGGCAAGCTCTTTCAGATTTTCGAATCCTGTTTCATTTCTGATAAACACCGGTGTATTGATCATAACACCTGCATCAGGAAGAAAATCCCTGTCTATGCCGATTCTTATGCCATCTGCAGTTACAGCCCCTTCATCAGGAAGAGAATACCCGGCAATTATTTTCATCAGAACACTTTTTCCTGACCCGTTGGTGCCTTTGATATGACATGCGGAATTTGCCGGGAAAGAAATATTCATATGCTCAAACACAATATTCTCTTTATATTTTTTAGAGATATTTTTCAATGCGATCATAAAAGATCCTTTCTGTGCTTCAGTTTCATAAGAAAAACGAAAAGAACAATACAGCAGATTATAACCGTTTCCGAAAGTCTCACGATCTCAGTCCCGGTTTCAGAAGTGATTGTGATGATACCGGTTCTTTTCCATGTATCCATGAGAAATGAAATCACCAGCAGACAGTTCACTGCTATATGTGCCTGTTCGCTGCGTTCCATCATGGCTGCGGCGTCACATATAATTGCAGTCATCAATACCAGAAAATGCAGGCGGATCAGATACAGCAGTGTGCGGATATAAACAGCAGAACCGAATACTGAAAAGCAGAATACCGTATAAAGTACAAACGCATACAGAGTCAGAGTCAATGCTCTTACAGCCTTACTATTGAATCTGTATCGAATCAGGTTCATCCTTGAAAGTCTGTGCGCACAAAGAGACAGGTAGGAAGGCGCTTCATTGTATATCCCTGTCAGTTCGTAGATCAGCAGCTGTACATACAGAAGAAACAGACAGCTGAATTCAGTATTTGGGACAGACAGACCAATCTTTTCCATAACACCAATATTCAGGAACAAGATATCCTGAAAACAGGAAGTCTCTTGGAATGAGAAACATAATAGATATGCGAGTACATATA
>ONSK01000047.1 GCA_900320455.1 uncultured Erysipelotrichaceae bacterium
CTTTACAGTGGAGCCGAAGAGACTCGAACTCTCTACCTCATCGCTGCCAGCGATGCGCTCTCCCAGGTGAGCTACGACCCCGTGTGCGGTAATCATACCACAAATCAGTAAGAGAAAACAGGGACTGCAGAAATAATTTCCGCAGTCCCCGTTACTTTTTTAAATCTCAGCTATATCTTCCTGTGTCAGGATCTTGAGTCCCCTGCCGACCAGCTTGGCTTCAGCTGTGTGGGTATGGGAAACACGGAAGATCATATACGCGTCTTTCGCGCCGAGGAATGCATACATGTATTCGATATTGATGCTCTCAGCGGAGAAGAACTGCAGGAGCTTGTCCAGTCCGCCCGGTTCATCCGGAATGGCAACTGCCAGGACATCTGTCATACTGGCGATGAAGTCATTGTCCTTGAGAACATTTGTGGCGGCCAGGACATCATCCACAATGAGTCTGGCAATACCGAAATCTTTTGTCTCTGCAAGAGACAGCGCACGCATGTCGATTTCATGAGCAGCGAGAACACTTGTCATTTTCTGCAGTGTGCCGGGTTTGTTTTCCAGGAAAACAGAAATCTGCTTAATACTCATGGTCTTACCTCCGGATCAGATTTTTCTCTTGTCAATGACACGAACAGCCTTGCCTTCGCTTCTTGTGATTGTCTTCGGCGCCACAAGGGAGACCTTGGCCTTGATTCCAAGCATGGATTTGAGTGCTTCTTCCAGATTCTTCTGCTTCTGGGAGATCTCGCCTACATTGTCTGTGAACATCTCCGGTGTCATTTCTACCTGTACATCCAGTGTATCAGTATTATTGACACGGTCAACTACGATCAGATAGTTTGCGGCATAGCCCTGATTGATCAGTACTGTTTCAATCTGGCTCGGGAAGACGTTGACGCCTCTGATGATCAGCATATCATCGCTTCTTCCCTTCGGCTTAGCCATACGGACGTGTGTTCTGCCGCAGGAGCACTTCTCACGTGTCAGTGAGCAGATATCTCTTGTGCGGTATCTGAGCAGCGGGAAGGCTTCCTTGTCGAGAGATGTGAAGACGAGCTCGCCTTCGCATCCGTCAGGAAGAACTTCCAGTGTATCCGGATCAACGATCTCGGCAATGAAGTGGTCTTCATTGACGTGCATGCCATTCTGGGCGGAGCACTCGAAGGAAACGCCCGGACCTGACAGTTCTGTCAGACCGTAGATGTCATATGCCTTGATACCGAGTGTCTTTTCGATATCATGACGCATTTCCTCACTCCATGCCTCTGCGCCGAAGATACCGGCCTTCAGAGGAATGTCATCCGGGCCATAGCCCATTTCCTTCATTCTTTCTCCGAGGTATGCCGCATAGCTCGGTGTGCAGCACAGGATCGTTGCCTGCAGATCCATGATGAACATGATCTGTCTGTCGGTGTTGCCTGAGCTTGTCGGAACTGTCAGACAGCCGACCTTGTGGGAGCCGCCGTTGAGACCCGGACCGCCTGTGAACAGACCGTAGCCGTAGGATACCTGGCATACGTCTTCATCTGTTCCGCCGGCTGCCGTGATTGCTCTGGCGCAGCACTCTTCCCACAGATCAATATCGTGCTGTGTATAGAAGGCGACAACTCTTTTGCCTGTTGTGCCTGATGTGGACTGAATTCTGACACAGTCTTTCAGCGGTACGCCGACAAGACCGTACGGGTATGCTTCGCGCAGGTCGTATTTGGAAAGAAACGGCAGCTTGTGCAGGTCATCGATTGATTTGATGTCAGCCGGTGTCACACCCTTTTCTTCCATTTTTTTGCGGTAGTAGGGAACGTTATCCCATACATGCTGAACCTGTTTTACAAGCTTTTCGTTCTGAATGGAGACAATCGTTTCGCGTGAAGCGCATTCGATGTCTTCCTGGTAGTATCTTTCCATGATGCTATCCTCCGATCTAATTATGCATTCTTCCCCAGCATGAATGCTTTTTTGTTGATGTCCAGGAACTTTGCAGGAACGTTGGCTTCCAGTGAAGCCATCCATGCCTCATCGCTTAAATCGAAGTAATGAGACAGTCTGCCAAGCAGGACGATGTTGACAGCTCTGGAGGTCCCGGCTTCTTCAGCCAGCTTCAGACAGTCGAATGCATCGATCTTCACACCTTTGGCCTTGATCTTCTCAGCCAGGTTTTCCGGATATTCCGCATTGCCGATGATGACCGGCATCGGATCGATCTGCTGTGTGTTTGTTACGATCGTACCGCCTTCCTTGAGATACGGCAGCCATCTTGCGGCTTCGAGAATCTCAAACGATACGATGAAGTCAGCCTGTCCCTTGTCGATGACAGGTGAATATACCTTGTCGCCATAGCGAACATAGGTAACGACACTTCCGCCTCTCTGGCTCATGCCATGGACTTCCGATACTTTGACGTCATAGCCCTGTGCGAGCAGAAGGTGTCCGAGCAGCTTGGAGGCAACCAGAGTTCCCTGTCCGCCGACACCGACGATCATGATATTCTTTGTTTCCATGCTTATGCCTCCTTTGCCGTGGACTCAAATGCGTCGAATCTGCACATCTGCGAGCAGACGCCGCAGCCGACACATAACGTCGTATCCACACTTGCCTTTCCGTTCTTGATCGACACTGCCGGGCAGCCGATGCGCATGCATGACTTGCAGCCGACGCACTTGTCTGTATTGACCTTCAGCGGAGCCTTGTGCTTCACATACTTGAGCAGCGCGCACGGACGTCTGGAAATAATCACAGACGGTCCTTCATATGCGAGTTCTTCCTTCAGAACAGTATCACACTGCTTCAGATCATACGGATCTGTCACTCTCACATGCTCGAATCCCATCGATCTGCATAATGCCTCCAGATCGATCTTTCCGGCAGGATCTCCTTTGATGTTGTATCCTGTCGTCGGATTCTGCTGGTGGCCGGTCATGCCGGTAATGGAGTTATCCAGAATGATCACCGTCGAATTGGACTGGTTGTATGCGACATTCGCAAGACCCGTCATGCCGGAGTGCATAAACGTGGAGTCGCCGATAACGGCGACTGTCCTGCCTTCACTTTCCTTTCCGAGCATCTTATTGAAGCCATGTACGGCACCGATGGATGCACCCATACATAATGTCAGCTCGATTGCACCAAGCGGAGCGACGGCACCGAGTGTATAGCAGCCGATGTCTCCGAGAACAGTGCACTTGTTATTCTTCAATGTATAGAACATGCCTCTGTGAGGGCATCCCGCGCACATCACAGGCGGACGCGGCGGAATGGCGTCTTCCAGAGCAATTCCTCTGGGAACTTCTTTACCGAGAGCTTCCGCGATCAGATTCTGTGAGAATTCATAGATCATCGGCAGCTTGTCTTTGCCGGTCACTTTCAGACCGAGTTTCTTCACGTGATCTTCAATGATCGGATCGAGTTCTTCCACGACGATCAGCTGATCCACTTTGTCAGCGAAATCTCTGATCAGCTTCTCCGGCATCGGGTTTGTCATACCGAGCTTCAGAACACTGACAGTATCACCGAAGACTTCCTTGACATACTGATAGGATGTGGAGGCTGTGATGATACCGATTTCCGTGCCGCCCATTTCCACTCTGTTGAGCGGTGATGTCTCGGCATATTCGATCAGCTTCTTTGTTCTTTCTTCCACGATCGGATGGCGCTTCAGAGCATTGCCCGGCATCATGACATACTTGGCAATGTTCTTTTCATATTCCTTTAAAGGAACAGTTCTTTCCCCGGTTGTCACAACCGACTGAGAATGCGCAACACGCGTGCACATCTTGATCAGCACAGGTGTATCAAACTGCTCAGAAATCTCATAGGCAAGCTTTGTATATTCCAGAGCTTCCGCGGAATCCGAAGGTTCAATCATCGGCACCTTCGCCGCAATCGCATGATGTCTGCTGTCCTGCTCATTCTGCGAGGAATGCATACCCGCATCATCCGCAACACCGATGACCATACCTGCATTCACGCCTGTATAAGACATTGTGTACAGCGGGTCAGCCGCGACATTCAGACCGACGTGCTTCTGGGCGCAGAAGCTTCTTCTGCCTGCCAGTGATGCACCGAACGCGGATTCCATGGCAACCTTCTCATTCGGTGCCCATTCGCAGTAGATTTCATCATATTTCGCTGCTTCTTCCGTGATCTCGGTACTCGGTGTGCCGGGATAGCTGGAAATGAAGCAGACACCTGCTTCATAC
>ONSK01000024.1 GCA_900320455.1 uncultured Erysipelotrichaceae bacterium
CACCTTATCCTTTGACCTGATGCTCTCAAGCGGGTGTTTTTAATATACACCTTTATTCAGCTTTTGCAATAATTATTTTCAAAAAAGGCTTCCTTTTTCTTTCGGAAGCCCTTACATTTCCATATTCTTACTATTCTACCGTAACACTCTTGGCAAGATTCCTCGGTTTATCCACATTCAGACCCTTTGCGACTGAGAGGTAATATCCCAGCAGCTGCAGCGGAATGATGGCCAGTGACGTGCAGAAGAGTTCATCTGTGCGCGGCACATATACCGTAAAGTCTGCTGTATCCTCAATAGAATAATTGCCATAGCTTGTTAATCCCATCAGATATGCGCCTCTGGATTTGACTTCCACCATATTGGATCTTGTCTTTTCAAAGAGTGCGGACTGTGTGCAGATACCGACAACAAGCGTGCCGTCTTCCACCAGAGAAATCGTTCCGTGCTTCAGCTCTCCTGCCGCATACGCTTCAGAGTGCACATAGGAGATTTCCTTCATCTTCAGCGAGCCTTCCAGCGAGATCGCGTAGTCGATTCCTCTGCCGATGAAGAACATGTCTCTGGCGTTGCTGTATTTTGCCGCAAACCACTGGATGCGTTCCTTGTCTTCCAGTACCTTTTCCATTTTCGACGGCAGCGTCTGCAGCTCTTCTGTAAGTGCTTTATACCGTTCCTGATTGATCTTCTCTCTTACCTTCGCAAAACGGATTGCCAGGGCGTAGATTGCCGCAAGCTGGGCGCTGTACGCCTTTGTCGTCGCAACGGCGATCTCCGGTCCGGCAAGCGTATAAAGAATATAATCGGATTCTCTTGCGATGCTGGAGCCGACGACGTTGATAATGCCGAGCGTACGCACGTTCTCTTCTCTGGCAAGGCGCAGGGCAGCCAGGCTGTCCGCTGTCTCGCCGGACTGGGAGATGACAATGACCAGATCATCGGGATTCAGGATCGGTCTGCGGTATCTGAATTCAGATGCCAGTTCCACTCTCACGGGAATTCTTGCAAGATCTTCAAAGATATACTGGGCTGCCATACCGACGTGATAGGCACTGCCGCAGGCTGTGATCACGATTCTACCGGTCTTCGCGATTTCTTCATCTGTCAGTCCTGTTTCCTGCAGATTGATTTCTCCGTCTTTGACAAGGAAGCTGATGGTATCGCGCACTGCCTTGGGCTGTTCATGGATCTCCTTGATCATGAAGTGTTCGAATCCGCCCTTTTCCGCAGCTTCCGCGTCCCATTTGACCTCTGTCGGCTCAATTGTTACGGGTTCTCTGTCAATATCAAAGAATTCTGCCGTTCCCTTGCCGAGACGCGCAATCTGCAGATTTCCGATATAGTAAACATTCCTTGTATATTTCAGAATTGCCGGAACGTCACTGCCGATGTAGCTTGCCTCATCTGTCAGACCGATGACCATCGGTGAGTCTTTTCTGGCAACATAGATTTCATCCGGATATTCCTGAAACATGACAGCCAGAGCATAGGATCCTCTGATTCTTGTCATGGCACGGGCAATGGAATCCACAGGACCGTCCTTATATTTCTTCATATAATAGTCGATCAGCTTGACTGCGACTTCCGTATCCGTTTCGGAATAGAATTTATAATCATGTCTCAGAAGCTTTTCCTTCAGCTCCTGATAGTTTTCGATGATGCCGTTGTGAACGCATGTGACACTGCGGTCATCGCTGACATGCGGATGGGCGTTGATTTCATTCGGTTCTCCGTGTGTTGCCCATCTGGTATGGCCGATGCCGCAGAATCCCTTCAGCGCTTCGCCGCCGTTGGTTTTCTCGGAAAGCACGCGCAGTCTTCCTTTAGCCTTGACGATTTCAATCTCGCCGCTGCCGTTTCTGACTGCGAGTCCCGCACTGTCGTAGCCTCTGTATTCCAGTTTTTCAAGACCCTGGAGAAGAATCGGTGCTGCCTGTTCTCTGCCGTTATAGCCGACAATTCCGCACATATTGTTTACCCTCTGTTCTTTCTAATTTGCATTGGTTATACAGATGTGTTTTCAGAAAAGTGCTGTAATTGCAGCACTTTTGGAAGACGGATCCCCGCGCAAACATGCATGCAGGTTTATGCCATGTCTTCTGTCATGACGTGGAGCCTGGAACCGATCCAGACATTGCAGATATGCGCCAGTTCTTTCTGTTCCTCATTCACAGCAGGCAG
>ONSK01000054.1 GCA_900320455.1 uncultured Erysipelotrichaceae bacterium
AGAACTTCTGAAGAAAGACGGCATTCAGCCGGCATATCACATGAACCGGAAATCATGGTACGCAGCTGTGACAGATGATACCATAACGGATGACAGGATCATGGAGCTGCTGGAAAAAAGCAGGGCACTGACCGGCGGCGTGAAAGAACGCGTTTCGCAGGAAGCCTGGCTGATTCCTGCAAATCCATCGTACTTTGATGTGGATCATGCCTTTTCTGTTTCAGAGGTTCTGCACTGGAAACAGAGCGCATCCATTCAGACCGGGGATCTCGTGTATATGTACTACGGCGCTCCGTATTCACAGATCAGATACCTCTGCGAGGTGACGGAAACAGATATACCGTTCCGCGGGGTAAATGACGGAAAGGTGAAATTTGACAAGCTGATGAAAATCAGGATGATACGTAAATATGAAAATGACCTGATCGGCAGGGACGTGATGAAACGCTGCGGCGTGAATGCCGTGCGCAGCGCAAGACGCATGCCCGTTCAGCTGATTGAGGAAATTGAAAGAATATATGATACAGAGGAGAAAGAACATGAGTGAAGTAAAAGAAAGAAAAGAAATGGACAAGGCTTTTACATGGGATCTCAGCAGTCTGTACACATCTGACGCGGACTGGGAGAAGGACTTTGATGAGATCGGTCCAAAGCTCGACGCCTGCGCTGCGTTCAAGGGAAAGCTTGACTGTGCTGAGAACATCAGAAAGTTCTATGACGCGCAGTTCGCGCTGTTCAGAAAGCTGGAAAACATTCTGAACTACGCAATGCTCAGACACAGCGAGGATACCCGCGCGGCTGAAGCACAGAGAATGTATGACAGAGCATTCGGCACATACGCAAGAGCGATGTCTGCGCTTTCCTTCGCCGATCCGGAAATCCTTTCACTGCCGGAGGAAGAGCTTGAAGCAATCACAGCGGATGAATGCCTGAAGGAATACAGATTCATCCTGGAAAAGCTTCTGAAGAGAAAGGCGCATACGCTGAGTGCTGCGGAAGAAGGTGTGATCGCAGCCTTCAGAGAAGCCCTGCAGACACCGGAGAGAGCTTCTTCCGCACTGATGGACGCTGATATGCTCTATGAGCCGGCTGTGGACAGCGAAGGCAATACGCACGAGCTGACAGGTTCCAATTTTGTCTTACTTGAGACATCTTCCGACAGAGTTCTGCGCAAGAGCGCCTTTGAGAATTTCTACAAGACATTCAAAAACCACATCAACACTCTTGCGGCAACATATGCCGGCAATGCCAAGGCTGATGCGGCTGAAGCTGCCCTGCGTCATTACGGAAGTGCGAGAGAAGGCAGACTTGCCCAGGACAATATTCCCGTATCCGTTTATGACAATCTGATCGATACAGTACGTGCAAATATGGATGTCATGCACAGATACGCACGTCTGCGCAAACGTATCCTGCATCTGGATGAACTGCATTACTATGACGTCTACACACCGCTTGCGGAAGGTGTCAGCCGTCATTACACATACGATGAAGCACAGGAAATGGTTCTGAAAGCAGTCGCTCCGCTCGGTGAGAATTACTGCGAAACAGTACGCGGCGCATTCCGTGACAGATGGATCGATGTCTATCCCAACAAGGGCAAAAGCAGCGGCGCTTACTCTTCCGGAACATTTGATTCCAATCCGTATATCCTGACGAACTTCACCGGAACGCTTGACAGTGTATCCACGATTGCCCATGAGATGGGTCATTCACTGCACTCCTGGCATACCAATCACACCCAGCCGTATCAGTATGCGGATTACTCGCTCTTTGTCGCGGAAGTCGCTTCCACAGTCAATGAGAATCTTCTGATTGAATCGCTGCTGAAGGAAGAAAAGGATCCGAAGACAAGACTGTCGCTTCTGAACCAGTATCTGGAAGGCTTCAAGGGAACTGTCTACAGACAGACAATGTTCGCTGAATTCGAAAAGATCACACACGCGATGGCAGAAGAAAACAAGGCGCTCGATCCGGATACGCTGTGCGGTATCTATGAACAGCTGATCCGTGATTACTTCGGAGACGCGCTTGTGGTTGATGATGAAGTGAAATATGAATGGGCAAGAATCCCGCACTTCTATTCTTCCTTTTACGTCTATGTATACGCGACCGGCTACTCCGCAGCTGTTGCGCTGTCACAGAAGATCCTGAACGAAGGAGAAAGTGCTGTGAAGGCATATCTTGAATTCCTCTCCATGGGATCCAGCAGATATCCTCTGGATGAGCTGAAGCACGCCGGTGTTGATCTCAGCCAGCCGGCACCGATTGAAACAGCATTGAAGAAATTTGATGAAGTCCTGAAAGAAGCGGAAGCGATTGCGGACGAACTCGGACTGTAAACTTAAATAAAGGATGATCTCAGCGATCATCCTTTTTCTTCACAGGAACATACCGAATACATTTGCCAGAATGACTGTCAGGATACCTGCGGTCACAATGGAGAGGGAACTCATCGCGCCTTCAACTTCACCGAGTTCCATTGCTTTGGAAGTTCCGATCGCGTGAGCGCTGGTGCCGAGGGCAAGTCCTTTGGCGACAGGCTCCGTGATGCGGAAGATTTTGAATACGGTCTCACCGGCCACATTGCCGAAGATACCGGTAACGATGATGGCTGCCACGGTAATGGAAACAACACCGCCCATTTCTTCCGAAACGCTCATGCCGATCGCCGTTGTGATGGATTTCGGCAGGAATGTGACATACTGCTCATGGGTAAGATGGAACAGGATGGACATGACCAGGATACAGACAAGGGAAACGACAGTGCCGACGGTGATACTGATGGCAATGGCACGGATGTTCTTCTTCAGTCTGTCGAGCTCTGTATAGAGGGGAATTGCCAGGGAAACGGTGGCAGGCGTCAGAAGCCAGCTCAGATACTTGGCACTGGCATTGAAATTCTGATATTCCGTCTTCGTGACAACCAGGAAGATGATCACAAGAATGATTGAAATCAGAAGGGGATTCAGGATCCCTGATTTGAACTTCTTCTTCAGAAGCACACCGATATAATATCCGATCAGGCTGATGACAACGCCGATCGTCGCGGATGACGCAAACAGTCCGTTCATGCTTTTTCTCCTCCCTTAGTGTCTTTTTTAATGATTGCCTGGGCGCAGAGACCAGTCACAGCCATGACAATGATGGTGGAAAGCAGCACAATGACAAGACCCGGCACAAGGATCGGCTTGAGGATTCCCCAGGAATCGATCAGACCGGCAGCCGCGGGAATGAACATGACAGGCATGATTTCAATCAGGAACAGGGCAGTATCTCTGACGTGTTCCAGTTTGACGATTCCCGTAATCAGAAGCACCAGCATCAGCACAAGACCGTAGATGCTTCCGGGGATGGGCAGAGGAAGCGTATATTTCAGTATTTCACCGATGCAGGTGATAAGAAGTATGATTCCGAACTGTTTCAGATATTTCATATTTTTTACCTCATGTACATTGTACTTTGAATGCCGGGCAAAGCAAAGCTTTCTTAATGATACATAGTTTTTGATTGGTCAGTCTTTTTTTGTTATAATAGTCATTACTACGGAGATGAAGATATGAAGAGAGAGAAATCCTGCGGTGCTGTAATCGTAAAGAAAGAAAATGACAGACTTTATACACTCGTGATCCGTCAGAACCAGGGACACTGGTGCTTTCCGAAAGGACACGTAAAAGACGGCGAAGAGGAAGAAGACACCGCAAGGCGCGAGATCAAGGAAGAAACCGGACTCGATGTTTCTTTTATTAAAGGCTTCCGTGAAAAGACAAAGTACAATCCTTCCGAAGATGTGAAGAAGGAGGTCGTATACTTCCTTGCCAATCCGGCAGGCGGCGTGGAAAAGGTACAGGAAGATGAAGTGTCGGAAATGAAATGGGCAAAGCTCGTTGATGCGATTGCGCTGCTTACCTATGATAATGACGCTTCTCTTCTGCGCAAGGCGATCCGCTATCTGAAAGATAACGATCCCGCAATGGAGGAACTGTTTTGACAGTAATCGGCGCTGTATCAGCGGAATATTCTTACAGCAGTTTTGTCAATGAACATCGGGAATCACTTCCTGATGGTTTTTTAAATGGAAAAGAGACATCAAAGCTGTTTGTTTTGATCATGGACAGGATTCCATACGGTCTTCTGCGGTTTGATCAGCTGGGTGACAAGAGCATTTTCGCTGTCAGCTTTGATCAGAATACAAGTGAAGAGAACAAACAAAGAATGATCGCTTTCGTATCCGAGTTCCTGATCCGCAAGCATCATGCCTCAATTCTCTACAGTCCGCATGTGACAGAGATGCGTGCCTTCCGTGCCAACGGATATTTCCCGAAAGGGAGGGGCATGCAGAAGGTGGTTGAACCGTGGCGCAAACTGCTGGAAGACAGAGTCTTTGATGATGAGGGCTATATCATCAACCAGGGACTGATGAAATCCATTCCTTACGGCTGGTTTGATACGCAGGCCAAAGGATGCGGCTGGATCGCGGCCTATAATCTTCTGAAGATGAACGGCATGGAAACAACCATGGAAGAATGCGTCAGAGCGCTGGAGAAGAGAGTGATCCTGGGCGGCGTGATGGGTTCCGAGGAATTTATGTTGATGACGTGGCTGCGCAAAAAGGGACTGAAAGTGAAGATGAGCCTTCCTTCCAATGCCGCAGCGCGTAAGGCGGCGGCGAAGAGTTCATCCGGCATTCTTCTCTACACACATTCAAGAGGCGGTCATTATACAGCGTACAGAAAGCTTGCGAACGGCAATCTGCAGTTCTATAATGCCGTATACGGAAGACGTTACCACGAGGTCAGCTGCGATGATTTCCTGAAGAATTACGCGCTGTTTCCCGTCTCTTCCGTCATATACGTGGAGAACAGAAATGATTAACAAGACAGTACACCTTGATGAAATCAGGTTTGAATACAGTGATCCGGGAGCTCTTGTGGACAGCATCCGCAGACGCGGCGTGGCGATTCCCGTACAGGTAAACGTCACCGATACCGGATATGAATGCATCGACGGCAGAAAGCGTCTCAGCGCCTGCCGGATCCTTTCCGGGGAAGATGCATCCTTTGAAAAGATTCCCGTGATGATCCTGAATGATTATTCAAAATCAGGCAGTTCATTCTGGGGCAACACACAGAACAAACATTAGGAGTTTGAGAATATGGAAAGACTGCAGAAAGTAATCGCGAAGGCAGGCATTGCCTCACGCCGCAAGGCAGAGGAACTGATCGCCCAGGGAAAAGTAAAAGTAAACGGCGTGACCGTGACGGAGATGGGCGTGCAGGTCAGCGGCAACGACGAAATTACGGTCAACGGCAAACAGATCCGAACAGAGGAAAAAGTGTATTTCCTGCTGAACAAGCCGGCAAGAGTGATCTGTTCCGTGTCCGATGAAAAAGGAAGAAAGACAGTCATGGACTGCTTCGAAGGCATTCAGGAGAGAATCTTTCCTGTCGGAAGACTGGACTATGAGACAACCGGCCTGCTGATCATGACAAATGACGGTGAATTTGCGAATGCGATGATGCATCCGCGCTCACATCTTCCCAAGACGTATGAAGTAACTTTGAACGGTGTTCTGACAGATGACATGGCAAGAATCCTGTCCAACGGCGTCATGCTGGATGACGGAAAGACACTGCCGGCGGATGTTGTCATTCTTTCCCGTTCGGAAAACAGAAACAGAACGATCCTGCAGATCACGATCTATGAAGGAAGAAACAGGGAAGTCAGACGCATGATGGAGTACTTCCACTGCGAAGTGAAGAAGCTGAACAGAGTCGGCTACGGCAATCTGGATCTGGGAAATCTCAGACAGGGAGAATACCGGAAGCTGAGAATGTATGAAGTAAAAAAACTGCTCAGCATGACACAGCACTAAGCAGTTTCAATTCCCATCGAGGAAAGCAGTTCCTCATCAGGATCAATATAAATCATTTTATAGGCACCAAGCTGTACCATACCGGGTTTCGCGCCTGGTATTTTTTTCAGGTTTCTCTGCGGACACCAGATGACAGGAACGCTGGAAGACTGTCTGCCGGCGGAGAAATACGCTGCCGTCATCGCCGCCAGGCGAAGTGTTTCTTCATCAGGCCGGCTGTCATGAATGACAACGTGAGAGCCGTGATAATCCTTCGCGTGAAGCCAGATTTCATCTTTTCTTGCCGTTTTCCATGTCAGCTGCTCATTCTGCAGGTTGTTGCGTCCATAGGAGATGCGGATACCGGAGGGGGAAGTGAATGTCTTTACCGCTGCCGGCGCATCCTTTTTCTTCTTTCTTCTGATATTGCGGCTGTCCTTCATATAGCCGAGATGAATCAGTTCATCCCGGATCTCGGAAGCTGTCGTGAAATCCGCCTGATCAAGCTGTTCCAGAAGACCTTCGAAATAAGAGAGTTCATCTTCGCAGATACTGATCTGTTCGGCAAGATACTTCTGTCCTTTCTTCAGCTTTGTGTATTTCTGATAGCACTTTCTGGCATTTCCCTTGCCGTCAAGCTTCGGATCAAGAGGAATCTCGATCATGGATCCTGTTTCATAATCTTCAAGGGAAATGGAATTCATGCCCTTTGTGTCCGTGATCTGCCATGTATACAGCAGTTCACCGTATTTATTCCATCTGTCGCAGTCTTTTGCCTCATCAAATTCCTTTAAAAGACGGGGAAGTTTCTGACGGAAGTGCTGTGTCTGCCGCTTTGCAAAGTGATAGAGATCACCGCTGATCTGCTTGACACGCTCTTTTTCCTCCCTGCGGTAGTAAAGAATATCAAATGCCTCAAAGACCGGATAATGACGGCATGGACCGATGCTGTTCAGAGCGATGCAGTGAAAGACAGCTTCGCCGTTCTTATTGGCGATATACAGCTGATCGGAATCTCTGATTTCCTCCATGACAGAGGAGAACGACTGGCCATGTGCCATGCGGTATTCAATCTCAGAAGAAAGGAAGGGAGAAAAACCGGCAAACTGGGCGGTCAGACTTCTGCCATCTTCGATGATGGATCCGGTAAAGGGATCTTTCTTGTTCTGGGAAGGAACAGGCGTAAATACCGCATTCGGCATGATGGTTCTGCGGCTGTTTTCAAACGGCGGGATGCGCTTGAGCGCGTCAATGATCTTTCCGGCTTCGGATACAAGGATCATATTTGCGTACTTGCCCATCAGTTCTATATATAAATAGAGTTTCTCAGCGTCGCCGAGATGATTTCTGCGGCTGACGGTAAAGACGCACCAGCGGTCGTAATCAGGCTGTTCCAGGGTTTCCAGCACAGCGCCTTCCAGATACGTTCTCAAAAGCATGACAAAATTGCCCGGCTCGGCGGGCGTCGGATAAGAACGCTTTGTCAGAAGCATTCTGTTGTATACCGAATGACAGGAAACAAGCAGCTGCTGCTTGCCTGAGCGGCCATGTACTTGAAAAAGAATCTCATTTGATGAGATGTCCCATATCTTCTGGATGCGCAGCGGAAGCTCATCGCTGATCATCGGCACGATTTTACCAAGCAGTATTCCGTCTAGAGCCATAATTTCTCCTGAGTGCCAACGTATTATAACATGATTGACGGCAGGAATCAGAATGCATATGATTATTAAAACAAATCAGGGAGGAATTCATGGAAAAGGGACTTTTGATCGTAATGAGCGGACCTTCCGGTGTCGGAAAAGGAACCGTGCTGAAAAAGATCATGGATGATCCGGATCTGAAGCTTTCCTTCTCGGTGTCCATGACCACAAGAGAAATGAGACCGGGAGAGCAGGAAGGCGTCAATTATTACTATGTTACGAAAGAGGAATTTCTGAAGGCGAAAGAAGAAGGAGAACTTCTGGAATCTGCGGAGTTTGTCGGAAACTATTACGGAACACCTCTGAAGGAAGTGGAACGTCTCCGTGCGGCCGGAAGAAATGTTGTTCTTGAGATTGAAGTACAGGGCTGCAAACAGGTCATTGAGAAAGTGCCTGATGCGCTGACGGTGTTCATCGTACCGCCGAATATGGAAGAGCTGGAAAAGCGTATCCGCGGCAGAGCGACAGAACCGGAGGAAATCGTCCAGGAAAGACTTGCCAAGGCTGTCAAGGAAATGGAAATGGTTTCCCAGTACAGATATGTCGTATGCAATGACGATGTGGATCTCGCAGCGGATATTATCCGTGTCATTATAAAGCACCACATGGCGAAAAAATTCTGATTGTTTCATGCCGGCAATGCCGGCTTTTTCATTGCTAAAGCGCTTACATTTGCTATAATGGAAACTGTAAGAAGGAAATCAGTTTCCATATGACGAAAGATATCATTATCAGTGAAGGCATCAGACAGTTCAATCTGAAAGGCCTCAAATTTAAAATGGATGACATTTCAGAATCTCTTCATATATCCAAGAAAACGATATATGTCAGTTTTGCTTCGAAGGAAGAACTGTTAATGGCGATGCTGGATACCGGTTTTGCGGAAATCCACAAGACAAAGCAGAACATTCTTGAATCTGATCTGCCGCTTGTCGACAAGCTGAGAAAAGTCATGATCGCGATGCCGGATCAGTATCTGGTCATTGATTTCAGAAGTCTTGCCGGTCTGCGCCAGCAGTATCCGGAGGTTGAAAAGCACCTGAGGAAACACCTGGAGAATGACTGGGAACCGGTCATCGCGTTAATGGAGGAAGGAATCAGGCAGGGTATCCTGAAACCTTTCAGTATTCCTGTTCTCAGGACGATGTTTACCGCGTCCCTTGAATCCTTTCTTTCCTCATCTGTATTAAAAGACAATGAAATCAGCTACAGCACAGCGCTGGATCTGATGATGGATATCATCATGGAAGGAGTAACCTGCAATGAAAAAGAGAATTGATGACTGCTGGGAATTCACTTCACACTGGAGTGATGAATTCCTGCGCGGCGGACCGGCGGAAGAGAACGTGACGATCCCGCATACGGTCAGAGAAGTTCCGCTGCATTACATTGATCCCGATATGTACCAGATGGTATCAGGTTACCGCAGAACACTGAAGTTTGACGATTCTGATAAAGGAAAGCGTCATTTTCTGCGGTTTGACGGTGCGGCACATATCGCAACTGTCTGGTTCAACGGAGAAGAGATGCTGACACACCGCAATGGCTATACGGCATTCTCCTGTGAAATCACGAGTCTCGTCCGCTACGACGAAGACAATATCATTACCGTCAGGCTTGATTCCACGGAGAATCCGGAAGTACCGCCGTTCGGCTATGTCATTGACTATCTGACATTCGGCGGCATTTACAGACATGTCTGGCTGGAAAGCACACCGCAGCTGCGCATTGAAGACGTCTATGTCACAACACCGGATCTTTCCACTGCTGTCGTTCAGCTGAAAATGGACGGAGAAACAAACGGGGAAGAACTGACGGCTGAAGTGATTGCTGCGGACGGTACTTGTATTGGTACCTATAAAGGCAAAGCGGAAAGCTGCACATTCAGGATCCGCTGCAAGGATGTCAGTCCGTGGGATACGGAACATCCTGTGCTCTATACATGCCGGATCCATGCCGGAGAAGATGTATCAGAAAATGTCTTCGGATTCAGGACGATTTCCATCGATGAAAACAAATTCTATCTCAACGGCAAGGAATTCTTCATCCGCGGTCTGAACCGTCACCAGTGCTATCCGTATGCCGGATACGCTGTCAGCGACAGCCTGCAGGTGGAAGACGCACGCATTCTCAAGGAAGAACTTGGCGTCAATGCCGTCAGAACATCGCATTATCCTCAGAGCCACGCATTTATCTCAGCCTGCGACAGAATGGGTTTATTGGTATTTACGGAAATCCCGGGCTGGCAGCATGTCGGCGATGAAGCATGGCAGCAGCAGGCAGTCGTCAATACGGAAGAGATGGTTAAGGAATACCGTCAGCATCCATCCATTGTCATCTGGGGTGTCCGTATCAACGAATCCACCGATAATGATGCGTTCTATGAAAAGACAAACGCTGTCGCAAGAAAGCTCGATCCGACGCGTCCTACCAGCGGTGTCAGATACATCGAAAACAGCTCTCTGCTGGAAGATATCTACGGCTACAATGACTTCTCGCACAGCGGCGAGAATCCCGGCTGCAAGAAAAAGAAGGATGTGACCAAGGAAAAGAAACCGCTTCTGATCACGGAAGCCAACGGTCATATGTTCCCGACAAAGTCTTTTGATCCATGGCTCAAGCGTCAGCAGCAGGCAATCCGCCATGCAAGAGTCCTGAATGATTCAGCAGCGGATGGCGAACATATGGGCTGTTTCCAGTGGTGCATGTTTGACTATCCGACGCATAAGGATTTCGGAAGCGGCGACAGAATCTGCTATCACGGCGTGATGGATTCCTTCCGCAACCCGAAGACAGCAGCTGCTCTCTATGCGTCACAGCAGGATCAGACACCTGTTCTTGAAGTTGGCTCACCGATGGATATCGGCGATTACGCAGCCGGAAATCTTTCCGATGTATATGCCTTTACAAACGGTGACTGCGTCCGTCTGTACAAGAACAATGAATTCGTCAAGGAATTCACTTCCCGTGACTGGGATGGACTGAAGCACGGACCGGTTCTGATCGATGACACGATCGGCTGTCTGCTGGAAACGAAGGAAGGATTCACCGGGCCGAAGGAAAAGTACGTTCATGAAGCACTGAACGGCGCTGCAAGATACGGCATGGCAGATCTGCCTGTCAAATACAAATCGATGCTTGCCTGGTGCATGCTGAGATACAAGATGACGTATGAGCAGGGAGTGCAGCTGTACGGCAAATACGTCGGCAACTGGGGCGGCGATGCCGTGGAATGGAAGTTTGAAGCAGTCAAGGACGGTCAGGTGATCGCGACAGTTGTCAAATCGCCGAACACAAAGCTTCACTTTGATATCAAATGCAGCAGCAATGAGCTTAGCTTCAGCGATACATACGACATGGCAGCCATCCGGATCATCATCCGTGATGAAAACGGCAATACCGCTTCCTATGCACAGCTTCCGGTCAGCTTCACAGTAAGCGGCGGGGCAGAGCTTGTCGGCCCTGATACCGTCTGCAGCGAAGGCGGCATGTGCGGCACATATATCAGAACAACGGGCACGGAGGAAGATGCCGTGCTGAACATCCACGCCGACGGACTGGAAGACGTACAGATCCGATTCACGTGCAGAAAAGGAGAAAATTCATGAAATTCGGAACAAGACAGAAGGCCGCGTATGGCATCGGTGCCATCGGCAAGGACATGGTCTATGCGCTTTCCGCTTCTTATGTAATGTATTACTATCAGGACATCCTTGGACTTTCCGCTTCCTTTGTCGGACTGATCCTGATGATCGCGCGTGTCTTTGACGCCGCAAATGACCCGTTCATGGGTGTTCTTGTGGCCAAGACAAATTCCAAGTGGGGCAAGTTCAGACCCTGGCTGTTTTCCGGCACGGTGCTGAATGCGTTTGTGCTCTTCGCGCTGTTTGCGGCGCCTGATCTTTCCCAGACAGGACTGATGGTATACTTCGCCGTTGTCTATATTCTCTGGGGTGTCACCTACACGATGATGGACATTCCGTTCTGGTCAATGATTCCGGCAGTGACGGACAATGCGGCAGACAGAGAGAATCTCTCTGTTGTCGGCAGAACCTGCGCCGGTGTCGGCAACGCGCTGATTACAATCGGAACCGTGATGTGCGTCGGTATGCTCGGCGGTGTCAATGAAAGAAAAGGCTTCATGCTGTTCTCACTGATCGTTGCCGTGATCTTTGTGCTGACAGAGACGTGGCTGTGCCGTTCCATCGATGAGAGAAAGACAGAAGAAAAGATGAAGACCACTTCCGTGAAGGAAATGTTCACATCTCTTTTCCGCAATGACCAGGCAATGGTGACTGTTGTCACGATCATTCTGATCAACTGCGCTCTGTATATCACATCTTCTCTGATTATCTATTTCTTCAAGTATGATTTCGGCGGTGAAGGCTGGAAGGGTACCTATACGATCTTCTCTTCCGTCGGCGGCGCTTCCCAGATCCTCGGCATGATGATCCTGTATCCGCTGATCAGAAAGTTCAAATCCAATGAGGAAATCTTCAAGATCTGCCTGATTACGGCAATTACCGGCTACGCGCTTCTGCTGATTCTGTGTCTGACCGGCTTTGCCCACAACCTGCCGATTCTTCTGATTCCCGGCGTGCTTGTCTTCCTGGCAAACGGCATCCTGACAGTTCTGACAACCGTTTTCCTTTCCGCGTCTGTTGACTATGGTGAAATGAAGACCGGAACACGTGAGGAATCCGTCATCTTCTCAATGCAGACATTCGTCGTCAAGGCAGCGTCCGGTGTCGCGGTATTCCTGGCAGGTATCGGACTGGATCTGATCGGTCTTGTCGGCAACGCTGATGACACAGGTGAGATCGTTGCCCAGAGCTCTTCCACGATTCTCGGACTCAGACTTCTGATGACAATTATTCCGATTCTCGGACTGATCGCAGCGTTCTTCGTATTCGGAAAGAAGTTCATCCTGACAGACGCATATTCTGAAAAGATCGCGGCTGAACTGAAGGAAAAGCGCGGGAGTTTGATTCAATGAAAGCTGAATGGAAAATCGTAACCAGTGAAGGCAGTGACAGCGGTGTCATTGAACTTCAGAAAGGTGAAAATCATATTCATTCGGATGTGAAGGGAATTCTCTCTTCATGTACGATGGAGCTCTCCCTCAAGTGCAGCAGCAGTGAAAAGATCTTCATGAACGGCTATCAGACATGGACGACATGTCCTGAATATACGCCATCATCCTCGATCCGCGGTCTGCACGGTATCCCCAAGGCTGGAATCAATTACTTCAGCTTTGACAGATACGGTGATTACCACTTCATTGACTATCCGAATCAGAAGGGACAGCTTCATGGCTTCTCCTACATGTATCTGCGTCAGGGAGAATACTACCGACTGTTTGCCTCGCTTGATTAGGAACCGGGCTATACCGTATTCCGCTATGACGCAAACCAGGGGAAACTGACAATCAGCCGTGATGCCGAAGGTCTGCATGTGAACGGATACAACGCATTTGACCTGTATTATGCGGAAGGCAGTGAAGAGACGGTATTTGACGGCTGGTTTGCGGCATTGAAGATCACGCCGCGCACGAATCAGAAGCTGTATGGATACAGCTCCTGGTACAACCGCTATCAGGATATCTCATCAGAATCCATCATGAATGATCTGGACGGCAGTTCCGCAATTCTGCAGAAGGGTGATCTGTTCCAGATCGATGACGGCTGGGAGCCGCATATCGGCGACTGGCTCGAAGCTGATCCGGTGAAATTCCCGGAGGGAATGAAAAAAGCCGCGGATACGATCCACGAAAGAGGACTGAAGGCAGGCATCTGGCTTGCACCGTTTGCGGCAGAAAAGGATTCCGATCTGTACAGAGATCATCAGGACTGGTTTTACAAAGTAAACGGCGAACCGTGGAGTTGCGGATGCAACTGGTCAGGCTTCTATGCACTGGATATCGACAATCCGGATGTGCAGTTCTATCTCAGAAAAGTATTTGACAGAGTTCTCAATGACTGGGGATATGATCTGGTCAAGCTGGACTTCCTGTATACGGCAGCTGTTTTCGGAAACGACAGAGAAACAAGGGCAGGCAGAATGATCCGGGCAATGAAGATGCTGAGAGAATTCTGCGGCGACAAGCTGATCCTTGGATGCGGTGTGCCTGTCATGCCGGCATTCGGCATTGTCGACTACTGCCGCATCAGCTGCGACGTCACGCTGGACTGGAATGACAAGCTCTACATGCAGATCATTCACCGCGAGCGTCCTTCCACAAAGAACGCGATTGCCAACATCATCTCCAGAAGACATCTGAACGGCAGAGCATATCTTTCCGATCCGGATGTATTCTTCCTGAGAGAAGAGAATACCTCATTAACACCGGCACAGAAAGAAAAGCTGGCGGTGCTTGACGCGCTGCTCGGCGGTGTGTTCATCACAAGCGATGATGCCGGAAAGTATTCCGAAGCTGCCATCTGGCAGTACCGCCGTCTCAGACATCTTTCCGAGGCGGAGAAAGCTGTTCTGAAGCCTGACAATACGATTGAATATGTACTGGACGGGGAAGAGAGCACCATTAAAATCTGATATATGAAAACAGGAGGGATGACCTCCTGTTTTCATATATCCGTATATGTACAAAAAAAGACTGCCGAAGCAGTCTTCCGAATCGACTTATCTGTTGTAGTATTCGACAACGAGTGATTCATTGAGTTCCTGATTGAGTTCGCTTCTCTCAGGCAGGCGCACAAATGTGCCTTTCTTGTTTTCCTTGTCAACTTCGACGAAGGAAGGGATTGTGATATTCGCTTCCAGAGCTTCAGCGATAACCTTCATGTTGCGGGCGTTCTCACGAACTGCTACAACATCACCCGGCTTAACCTGTGCGCTGGGGATATCAACTTTCTTTCCGTTGACTTCGATGTGACCGTGGTTGACAAGCTGTCTTGCGGCTTTGCGTGTTCTTGCGAAACCCATACGGTAAACAACATTGTCCAGTCTGCTTTCGAGAAGGAGCAGGAAGTTTACGCCTGCCATACCTTCGAGCTTGGAAGCCTTCTGGAACAGGTTAGCGAACTGACGTTCGTTCAGACCATACATGTTGCGGATTCTCTGCTTCTCACGGAGCTGTGTTCCGTAACCGCTGAGCTTGATGCGCTTTGTCGGGCCGTGCTGACCCGGAGCATAAGTTCTCTTTTTGAGTTCTTCGCCTGTTTCGAGTACGGAGAAGCTTAAGCGCCTGGACTTCTTCCAAACAGGACCTGTGTAACGTGCCATGTGTTATTTCCTCCTGATATGGCTGAGAAACAACAACAGGTACAGATCACCATTGCAGGGTGTTGCCATTAATCCGTTCACCTAGAGCAGCAGGTTACTTGGACACAGCCGCGTGCCGGCAACGCCTGATGCATGGCTCTGCATGCTGCTATCATTTAACGCGAAGATGATTGTATCATTGGCAGAATTGAATGTCAATTAGTCAATAAATAATGAGTATTCTGTGGTAGAAT
>ONSK01000022.1 GCA_900320455.1 uncultured Erysipelotrichaceae bacterium
ATATCACAGGCAGCGAGAATCTTCTTTGCGGTTGTCGGACCGATTCCATAAATATATGTCAGAGATACTCCGATGACTTTGTTACGCGGAATATCTACACCGGCAAAACGTGGCATATTTCTTTCTCCTCCTTAATTAACCCTGTCTCTGCTTATGCTTGGGGTTTTCGCAGATGACCATGACAACGCCCTTGCGCTTGATCACTCTGCATTTATCACAGATTGGTTTTACTGATGGTCTTACTTTCATTTTCCTGCCTCCTCGACAAATTGTGACCTGACTTGCAGGTAATTGCCCACGTGTTGTTTTACCACATGCGAAGCTCATCGGCAACCCGTTTCTTCCGTTAAAATGCAAATGTTTAAGCATTCGGATTTTACCGGCAACGTGGACCGCGGGTCCCGTGACCATTCTGAACACTCCGCACGGCGCTGGTTTATGTCAGGCGTGGAGAGGAGTTTTGGAACTCCTCTCCGCCTAAACTGTCATTAAGCGAGCTTTTCCAGCGCTTCTTTGATTTCACCGAACACTTCGTCCTTGCCGCGGGCAGCATCTACGTGCTTTACAACTCCCTTGGCTTCATAGAAGTCAATGACCGGCTTTGTGGACTTGTAGTATTCGTCCATGCGGACTGTCAGCTGCTCGACTGTGTCGTCTTTGCGCTGTGTCAGTTCTGCGCCGCAAACATCACAGATGCCTTCCTCTTTCGGGGCATGGTTTCTGATGTGGAAGATTGCGCCGCATTTCGGACAGATACGCCGTCCGGTGATGCGATCCTTCAGAATTTCGAAGTCGACTTCAAGCGCGATAACGCACTCGACCGGCTTTCCGATCTTGTCAGCGATTTCCGAGAACGCTTCGGCCTGTACAAGTGTACGGGGGAAGCCGTCCAGCAGATATCCTTTCTGGCAATCCGGTTCCTGAAGTCTCTTTTCGACCATGGCATTGATTACTCCGTCCGGAACCAGTTTGCCTGCCTCCATATAGGACTTCGCTTCTTTGCCAAGCTCTGTTTCGTTCCGTACATTTTCTCTCAGCATATCGCCTGTGGAAATGTGCGGGATGTCGTACTCCTTCAGGATCAGCTCAGACATTGTGCCTTTGCCTGCTCCTGCGGGGCCCATGATCAGGATGTTCATCCTACCGTCCTCCTATTATTTGAGAAACCCACGATAACTCTTCTGGGTTAACTGCCCTTTGAGCTGAGCCACGGTTGCCATAGCGACGCCGACGACGATAATAATACCGGTTCCGCCGAGCGCAGTGGACTGCGGCAGTGAAGTAATCATTGGTAACAGATACGGAATCACAGCGACGACTGTTAAGAAGAACGCGCCGAGAACGGTGATGCGGTTGAGTACCTTGTGCAGGTAAGTTCTTGTTTCATTGCCCGGACGGATACCCGGAATATAAGCTCCTGATTTGCTCAGATTCTCGGCTACCTTGTCAGGATCAACCTGCAGGTCAGTATAGAAGAATGTAAACAGAACAGTCAGCAGCGCATACAGGCACAGACCGAACGGCTTGTTCAGGGACAGGACACTGTTCAGTTTGTTGTACAGGTCTGTATTGAAGAAGCTGATGATGATCTGCGGTGCTGTCATGATCGACTGGGCGAAGATGACAGGGATAACAGATGCGCTGTTTATCTTCAGCGGCAGGAATGTGATGTCATTCTTTCCGCCGCGGAGGTTGGAGCTGTTTGTGTACTGAATCGGGATCTTGCGGACTGCCGTTTCCATAATGACTACGAATACGACGATGGCAAGATACAGCAGGCAGAAGAGTGCGAACTGCAGGATTCCGTTGAACAGTTCACCCTGTGTTGTGCCGCCTGCCAGGATATTCCATGTCTGGGCGAAGGATGCCGGCATGTTCGAGACAATACCTGCGAAGATAATAATCGAAATACCGTTGCCGATGCCCTTCATGGAAATTCTGTCACCGAGCCACAGCAGGAACATTGTTCCCGCTGTAAGCACTGTGGCTGTGAACATATAACCTGATAAACCGGAGTTTTCCAGGATATTGTACTGCTTGTCGAAACCGTATACGAGTGAGGCTGCCTGGACAAATGCCAGTACAACACCGAGATATCTTGTGATACGGTCCATTTTCTGTCTGCCTGTCTGGCCGGACTTGGCCATTTCAGTCAGAGCAGGAATGACATCCATGCTCAGGAGCTGGATGATAATGCTTGCAGTGATATACGGTCCGACACCCATGGCGAATACGGACATTCTTTCCAGAGCGCCGCCGCCGAGCAGGTTCATCATATTGAGAATGGAGTTGTCGCCGATTGACGCTGCAAGTGCTTCCGAGTTGATGCCCGGTACGGGAATCGCGGAACCGATGCGATAGATCAGCAGCATTGCCAGAGTAAAGAGAATCTTGTTTCTTGTCTCCTTATTCTTGAACAAGCTGGCAAACGTATGCATCATGTCAGATTACCTCAGCTTTTCCACCTGCTTCTTCGATTGCTGTCGCAGCAGTCTTGGAGAACTTTTCAGCCTTGACTGTCAGCTTCTTTTCGAGCTTGCCATTGCCGAGTACCTTGACGCCGTCAAGCTGTTTCTTGACAAGACCAGCTTCCTTCAGAGCAGCGAAGTCAACAACTGCACCGTCTTCGAAGCAGTTCAGTTCTTCTACATTCACTACAGCATATTCCTTGCGTGTGAAGTTTGTGAAACCTCTCTTCGGCATTCTCTTGAAGAACGGTGTCTGGCCGCCTTCGAATCCGATTGCGACACCGCCGCCGCTTCTGGAGTTCTGACCCTTCTGGCCCTTGCCGGAAGTCTTGCCGTTGCCGGAGCCCTGTCCTCTGCCAATTCTCTTG
>ONSK01000077.1 GCA_900320455.1 uncultured Erysipelotrichaceae bacterium
AGATTCTCTGCATCGGATCACTTTTTACGCGGCGTTTGTCCTCCTCATCCGGGGAGACGGCGGTTTCCTCCAATAAGCATCATTTCGCCGAAAGGTGGTACTTGCCATGGAAGTATTGAAGATAATACTTGGAATCACGAATGTGATTCTGACTGCGTTACAGGTTTATCTGCATTTTGTATTATATGAAAAACAATCTCCCATCCATCAAATAGCGCGATTGTTTTCGTAAACAATTGAGGACAGCCGCCGTGGGTGAACCTCCGCATCTGTATATTACCATGAAGCAATTTGCGTTTCTATAAAAAAATACGATAAATCGTAAAATATTTTTTAGGATTTTCAGATAATCCGCATATATGAGTATTGCAGAGACATCCTCTGCACTGGATCACCTTTACGGTGGCGGTTGTCCTCCTCTACAGAGGAGGTGGCGGCTCCTTCCAAAACGAATTGTTGCGCCAGGGAGGTGAACGTCATGATAAGTATTGATACAGTGCTATCCATGATTACATTAGTAGTCACGGCTATAGGCCTTGGCTTACAAATAGCATCCTATATAAATACGAAAAACGATCGCCCGTCTTCCAAACATTAGCGATCGCTTTTCAATGCTTTTTTTGAGGACAACCGTCATCGGTGATCCTTTTACAATTGTATTTTAGCACATCACAGATGTATTTCCATACACAAAACGAGATTTCGAAAAATGCTTCGGCTGTCAATCTCTTGCGAAATAAGGGTATGATTACAGTGTGGAGGAAGATGGTATGGGCAGACTTCTTGATCAGGCAATCGGATATGCTGTGGAAAAGCACAGCGGACAGAAACGGAAGGGCAGAGATGTTCCCTGGATCGTGCATCCTCTGGAAGTGATGACAATGCTTTCTGCCATGGGCGCGGATGAGGAACTGATGGCTGCCGGCGTGCTTCATGATATTACCGAGGATACCGATGCGTCGCTGGATGAAATCGAGGAATTGTTCGGAAAGAATGTCAGAAGGCTTGTGGCTTCTCATCTTCATGATCCAGCAAAGACATGGAAAGAAAACAGAAACAACATTGTGGAAAGTCTGAAGGACGCTGACAGGGATGTGAAGATGCTGATAATGGCGGATAAGATCTCCAGTCTGCGTGATCTTTCCAGAGAATACAGAACAGCGGGTGACGCGGTATGGAATCGCTATGGCGCACCCAGGGAAATGATCTCCTGGTATTATTCCGCCTGCCAGGATCAGATGTGGGATCTGCAGAAGGATGAAAAGACTGCGCCGTTCTATTGGGAATATGTCAATCTTTACAAGGACATGTTCGTGCGGTATTATCTGCACATTGACGCAGATCCGGAGCGGAACTATCTTCTGCAGACATCCATGCACGGCGAGGCGTATCAGTTTCTGTTTGCCAAACGTGAATGGGTGGATGAGAACGATATCATCCAGGGTGATCTTCTGGAACCGATTTCCAGAAAATGGGCGGAGTACATTGAAGACTCTCTGAAAAAGCCTTCCGTGATTCCGGAAATGATGAACTGAGTACAGGAGGAGATAATGAAATACTGCGAAAATACAGAATACATGCTTGACGTCCTGCAGCGGCTGCTTGCGGCGGACAGTCCGACAGGCTTTACCGAAAAGGCAACGGAGTTTGCTGTGCAGGAATTTGTCAGCCTTGGATACAAGGCATCCGTCACAAACAAGGGATGCGTGCTGGCTGAGATCGGCGGGGAAGGAAACCCGGTCATTGTAACGGCGCATCTGGATACGCTCGGCGCCATTGTTGCGGAAGTGAAGAAGAACGGCAGACTCAGAATTTCCAATCTCGGAGGCATGCGCGCTGTCACATGCGAGACGGAGAATGTCAGAATCTACGCCAGAAACGGAAAGATCTATACCGGCTGTCTGCAGCTGATGAATCCTTCCGTCCACGTCAATCCGAAATCCGGAACGGAAGAAAGAACACTGGATTCCACGGAAATCGTGATCGATGAGGACGTGCATACAAAGGAAGATGTTCTTGCCCTCGGTATTACAAACGGCTGCTTTGTCTGCTTTGACACACGAACCGTGATCACTGAAAGCGGCTATCTCAAGTCCAGATATCTGGATGACAAGCTGTCCGCGGCAGTGCTGTTCGCCTTTGCGAAGAAGGTGAAGGAAGGCGCGGTATCCCTGAAGAGAAAGGTATACTTCTTCCTGTCAACATATGAGGAAGTCGGACACGGCGGAAAGGGAGGACTCCCTTCAGACGCTGAGGAAATCCTGGCAGTGGATATGGGATGTGTCGGTGATGGTCTTGAAGGCAGTGAGAGAAAGGTTTCCATCTGTGCCAAGGATGCCCACGGTCCCTATGATTACAGCGTGACAAATACACTGGTAAATCTTGCGGAAGAGAATCACCTGCAGTACGCGGTGGATGTCTATCTGAACTACAGCTCAGATGCCCAGGCGGCTGTCAATGCCGGCAGTGATCTGAAACATGCACTGATCGGACCCGGCGTTGCGGCATCACACGGCTATGAAAGAAGCCATGTGGAAGGCGCAGAGAACACGCTGAAGCTTCTTGAAGCATATCTTGGCTGATTATGGCGGAATCGAATGATTCCGTCTTTTTTGATGTGCTAAAATAGAGGTACAGTTGTACTTTTGTGTGAGAGGATAATCAATATGCGTTTTGTGGATATGATAGAGAAAAAAGCGGACGGCGGCGAGCTTTCCGGCAACGAGATCCTGACCATGGTTTCAGGATTTGTCAGCGGTGAAATACCCGATTATCAGATGAGCGCCATGATGATGGCAATCAGGGAAAAAGGCATGACACCGAGAGAAACAGGACAGCTGACGCTGGCAATGATGAACAGCGGCGACGTGGCGGATCTTTCCGATCTGCCCGGCATCAAGCTGGACAAGCACAGCACCGGCGGTGTCGGCGATACAACAACACTGGCAGTGGCTCCGCTTGTTGCGGCATGCGGCGGAACCGTCGCAAAGATGAGCGGCAGAGGACTCGGCCACACCGGCGGAACCCTGGACAAGCTCGAATCCATTCCCGGTACCTCAGTGGAGATTTCCCTGGACCGTTTCAAGGAAATCGTCCGGGAAAACGGTGTTGCGGTCATCGGTCAGACGGCTGACCTTGTTCCGGCGGACAAGAAGATGTACGCGCTTCGTGATGTGACGGCGACAGTCCGTTCCATTCCGCTGATCGCTTCTTCCATCATGTCAAAGAAGATGGCTTCCGGTGCCGACGCAATCGTACTGGACGTCAAGACAGGCTCCGGCGCGTTCATGCGTGAAACGGAAGATGCTTTCCGCCTGGCACAGATGATGGTTGATATCGGAACACTGACAGGCAGAAAAGTCAGAGCTCTTGTCACGGATATGGACCAGCCGCTCGGCATGGCAATCGGAAATGCCCTGGAAGTGCGTGAAGCCGTGCAGCTGCTTGCCGGACAGATTCCCGAAACAGATCCGCTGTTCCGGGTATGTATCCTGCTTGGCGTGCATATGTTGATTATCGGAGAGCTTGCGGAAAATGAGGAACAGGCGGAAGAGATGCTGAAGGAAAAGATCCGTGATGGATCCGGACTGAAGAAGCTGAAGGAAATGATCCGTCTTCAGGGAGGCGATGACTCCTATATCGATCCGGTGAAGATCGAAGAGCTTGTGGCGGTAAAGCAGAAGATCGCGGTCATTCCCGATCATCCGGGATATGTCGCCGGAATGAATGCGGAAATGATCGGAACGGCTGCCCAGATGCTCGGCGCCGGCAGAGCGAAAAAGGGAGATGCCATCGATCCGGCAGTCGGTATCATGATGAAATGCAGAAACGGAGATTATCTTGCGAAGGGCAAGGCAATCTGCACTCTGCATGTCAATGATGACAGGTATCTGAATGAAGTCATTGAACTGATGAAAAAGGCAGTCACCATCAGTGATCAGCCGGGTGAGACAAGACCGATGATCCACGGCGTCGTGACGGAAAATACAAACTACAGATAAGAGAAACCGTACAGGTTTCTTTTTTCAACCATGGATGATTTCGGATATAATAGAACGCGGAAAGCGAGGACAAAACATGATGAAATGGGTACTGACTGCCTGCGGCATGTTTTATGAACTGTTATGCGTGTTCAGCCTGGTGACAGGATATAAATACTGGAAGGGAATGCTGGAACTCAATCCCCTGGAGCTGCCGGACAGCGTTGATCAGAAGCTGTCTGATCCAAAGGAACGGAAAGCATTTGCGGAAAAGATGGGAAAGGTGACAATGATCGTCGGTGTCGCGCAGGGAATTGCCGCGCTGTGCATCCTGAAAGGAAGCACGCCGCTGCCGTACTTCATTGCCCTCGGCTTTACGATTTTCTCGATCTGTTCCGTTGCCTACAAGCTGAAGGGAAAGATCAGCACGTTTGCCGTATTGAAGGCCATTGCCTATACGGCGATTCTGATTGCGCTGCTTCTGCCTGGGGCAAGGGCGGTGTTCTTCTGAGATGAAAGAACTGAGCGATGCGTATTTCGTGCAGACATTCATTCACAAAGGAAGAAGAGAACGTCTGCTTTCGGAATTGAACCATCCCAAGAAACGGTACCGCGCGCTGGACAGGTTCTGCCATCAGGCGGAAGAACTGCTGGATCCTGCAAAGATCCTGTGCAGGGGAAAGAAAATCACGGAAGAGGCAGTCTTCACCAGACTGAAACAGCAGCCGTGCCGCATCCTCTCACCTGACGGATTCCTGAATGAGCGGTATGAAACCTTTGAGGAAGCCTTCCGCCTTGTTTCCATGAGCACGGACGCTGCCGTCATTCTTCTTGACGGCTATGCCGTGGTCACGGAAGAAGCAATGAAAGGCGAAAGAGGAATGTATCTGATGAAAGAGTGAACCGGATCATACGGTTTGCTTTTTTTCTGTTACAATGAATTCAGTTATATAAAGCTAACCGGAGGCGTGTATGTCTAAAGAGGCAACGAAGTTTCAGAAGAAGGCAATGGGTATGATGTACCGGGGCACAGAGATCTTCAAGCCTGTGAATACCGGAAGAATCGATGAACATGTATCAGCGGTGCGGGAATGGATCGCGAATATTTTCTTTTACACAAAGAACGGAACAACGATCATGATCGATGCCGGCTACAGCTATGACCGTCTGAAAGAGAAGATGTCATGGCTTGGCATTGATCCATCAGATATCAGACATATTCTGATCACCCACCAGGATACCGATCACGTCGGAGCAGTGGAAAGGGACAGCGGCGGAATCTTCAAAGACGCTGTTCTGTATCTTTCTGAAGAAGAAAACAGATATATGACAGGAGAAGTCAGAAGAAAGGTCTGTTTCGGATGGTACCCGCTCCCCATGGTACATACAGACAACCGGAAGGTGCTTCTGAAGCACGGACAGATTCTTGATATTGACGGTATCAGAATCGAATGCCTGCTTGTACCGGGACATACCTGGGGACATATGGTCTATCTGATTGATAACGAATATCTGTTTACCGGTGATACGATCTGGTTCGGCGCGGACGGCGGATACAGCTTCATCAGCGGCCTTGCGGAAAATAACAATACGGCAGTGCATTCCCTTGAACGGCTGGAAAAGACACTGCGGGCCAGGAAGGTATTCCCGAAGGTCATTACCGGTCATACCGGCTGGTCACAGGATCCTGATTTTGTATTCGCTCACCGTGACAGGGTCATCTCTCCCTTCATGAAAAAACCGCATGATCCAACAGCGCCGTATGACGGCTATGACGAATCGGATGATACAAAGGAGAAGGCTGAGACAGTTCTGATTCCGGAAAAGAAATTCATTCAGGATGATGCACAGTTCCGAAACAAAGCACGTCAGCTTCTGAAATCCAAAGAGCACATCAGGGATACGATCCGGAAATACTTCTCTTTGGAAACTGCAGAGAACATCTGGAATAGAACAGAAGATATCCTGACGGAGATTCTGGAGAAATATAAAGACATTCCCGAAGGACACAGATTCCATGCGGAAAACTTTATCTTTCCCGCAGCCGCGGCGGGAATCGCTCTGAAGGAAGTGACGGATCCGGAAAACACATACCGCATCATCAATGAGGCCGCAGCCGTCAATTGCGAAAAGATGCACCGGTCTCTGGAGAAAATGATGAAGGTGCCGGGTATGGCAGATGTATTTGTCAAAGCCTGGGATCCGGTATCCAGAAAGATGTTCGGGAAAGACGCGGGTTTTGAAAACAGATTCTATGAGAAGAAGAAAGGCGAATACCGCATGGATATCCTTGCCTGTCCGTACCAGAAGTATCTGAAGGAACTCGGATGCGGAGAGCTTGGAACGATCTTCTGTGAGAATGATGAAAGAACATACGGCAATCTTCCGCATATCTGCTTTGAGAGGACGCAGACACTGGCATCCGGCGGAGACTGCTGCGACTTCTGCGTCAGAACAGTGAAGTAATACGATTTGTCATTGCCTGACATGTCCTAAATGTATCAGACATATGTATCCATCCTGCCCCGTGAGCTGATCAGCGCCGGAGCAGGCGCAGGCGCAGGCATCGCTTATCTTTACGGCGGCGACGGACTTGTCGTCAAAGGCGTGGAGAATTCCATCAGAAACTTTGCCCGTCTTGCCAGCATCGGCATGCGGGAAACAGATCATGAGATTATCATGATGATGACAGAAGGAAACTGAAGAACGGGTAATCTGAACTGCCCGTTTTCTTTCTGAATTGCATTCACATGCTCTTATGCGTGCCGGACTTTCCAAAAAATGGATTATTGTCAGTTATAACTGACAGAATCACGGGAAAGACACGGGTTGCAAGATATGTTTCACAAAACCAAAAAAATTAGCACTCTCCTCTTGAAAGTGCTAAATCAGGGTGCTATAACATAAGTGCAAAGGAAAAGAGAAGATCCTGAAAAAAGAATCCAAACGCTCCATTCCCTTGTTCTGACACATAGTTCTGAATGAACAATGAAGAAGAAAAGGAGATGAATAACTATGTTGTTACCGAGACTGTTTGAAGAAAATGCACTGGAAGACTGGATGGATGATTTTGTTTTCCCGAGGGAATTCGATGACATCGGAAGGAAGCTGTACGGAAGGCATGAAGGAAGAGAGATGCTGACGGATGTCAGAGATCATGGCGATCACTATGAACTGGAAATCGATCTGCCGGGCTTCAAGAAGGATCAGATCCAGGTGGAACTGCACAAGGGAAACCTGACTGTATCAGCGTCCAAGGGATTAGATAAGGACGAGAAGAACAAGGACGGCACATACGTCCGTCAGGAACGTTATTCCGGTATGATGCAGAGAACATTCCATGTCGGAGAAGAAGTAAAGCAGGAAGATATCAAGGCTAAGTTTGAAGACGGTGTCCTGCATCTGGAAGTTCCGAAGAAGGAAGAAACAAAACAGATTCCTGAGAAGCACACCATCACAATCGAATAACGCGCAGGCGCCGGAGACATCTCCGGTGCTTTTTTTGTATAATGGTTTCGTTGGAGCATGTTATGAAGAAAATGATGATCAAAGGCTTTCTCGCACTGGCGCTTCTTGCCGGCTGCGGAAAGAAAGAAACAGGATATACACGGATCTCTTCCGAAGAAGCGCAGAAGATGATGGAAGAGGAAGAGGGATACGTCATCGTGGATGTGCGAAGGATCGATGAATATGAAGAAGGACATATTCCCGATGCCGTATGCATTCCTCTCGATACGATTGAAACAGAAGCCGCATCGCTTCTGAAAGATCAGAACCAGCTGATCCTGGTCTACTGCCGCAGCGGCAGAAGAAGTGCTGAAGCATCAGAGATCCTGGTGAAGCTTGGCTATACAAAGGTTTATGATTTCGGCGGTATTCTTGACTGGAAGGGAGAGACGGTGAAATGAAAAACAAAAAGATGCTCTTTCTGAATATCACCGCCCTGGTTCTTGCGGTATATACGGTATTCAACATCTTCGCAAACGGCGGAGAATACGTCATGCATACGCGTTCGTATTTCACCAACGCCGAAGTCACTTCCTTTGAAATGATTTCCGGCGATGACAGTGTCGCCGTGCTGAAAGACGCAAAGCTGAGCAGCAGCGGCGAAGCCATTCTGACATATGAAGCCAAAGGCAGGGGAAGCACGGAAATCAGAAGTTCTCTGAACATTCACTTTCATGACGGCGGCGATACCGTCAAGGAATACAACGCTTCATTCCATGTGACAGGCATGGGAATTCTTGTACGGCAGGGGGATGCCAATGATTTCAGCGGGTTCTCGGTGCTGATCAGAAATACCCTGTTCCTCATGATCCTGAGTGTTGTGATCATGCTGTGGGAAGTATATGACATGAGAAAAGCAGGGAAGTTCGGCTATACGATGACTGCTTTATGCGGTGTCAGTATCTTCTTCTCCGTCATCCTGCTGTTTATTGCCTACAAGCTGCGCAACAATGATGCCCAGACACTGGGCAGAACGATTGCCATCTTCTCTGAGGCAGGCTATCAGGTACTGACGGTGCTGTTTCCGTTCATGCTGGTGATGTCGGTGTTTCTTTCCTTCTCCAACTTCTGGCTGATCCGCCATGAAGGAAGACGTCCGGTCAATACCCTGGGTATCATATTCGGTATTCTCTGGACCATTGCGACACTGATGACCGTGGGATCCTATATGACCGGCTTTGCGGTCGATCTGATCACATCGGATCTTGTCCGTCTGATTCTTGTCTATATCGTCTGTTACTTTGAATGCCTGTTTCTTGCGACAGCCTTCTGCGCCTGGCAGGCAACGCTGTATACGCCGGCCCACGATGCGGATTTCATCCTGATCCTGGGCTGCGGCATCCGCAAGGACGGAACACTCACACCGCTGCTCAAAGGCAGAGCGCAGGCAGCGCTGGACTTTGAAACAGCCCAGTATCAGGAAACAGGAAAGCACGCGATTTTTGTCCCGTCTGGCGGCCAGGGGCCTGATGAAGTGATTCCGGAAGAGGAAGCGATTGCGAACTGGCTGAAGGAACAGGGTGTGCCGGAAGAAAGGATCCTGATTGAGAATAAGAGTTCCACGACCTATGAGAACATGAAGTTCTCAAAGGAAGTCATTGAGAAAACATACGGAAGCGTGGAAGGAAAGAAGATTGTCTTCGCGACCACCAGCTATCATATCTTCCGCGGCTATGCTCTTGCACGCAAATGCGGCTATGAGGCACAGGGTATCTCGGCGAAGACAAAGATGTATTTCTACCCCAATGCCTTCCTGCGTGAATTCATCGGACTTCTCGATCAGAAGAAGTTCTACCATATCGCTTTCGCGGCTGCTCTGGCCGGTTTCTTCTCAGTCCTTTATATGTTCTGATTGTGGTATAAGCTGATGTATCAGAATGCATGAAAGCGTGAATGTATGCATTGCTATAATGATTTCAGACAACAACTTTCAGGAGATTGAATATGAGAAAAACATATGTTGCGACAATGCCGAACAAGATCGGCGCGTTTCTGAAAGCAAGCGAGATCCTCGCAGACCTTAATATCAATATCACCCGTATCAGCTACAACAAGGCAGTTGACTCACATACGGTATTTCTGGATGTCAGCGGCAAGGCCGAACAGCTGGAAAAGGCCGATGAAATGCTTAAAGAGCTTGGATATCTTGATGCCGCACCGGACCCAAGAAACGTTGTGCTGATTGAATGCACGCTGAAGGACAGACCTGGCGCTGTCACGGATCTTCTGAAGCTGATCCAGGAATCCAACCTGAACATTTCCTATATCAGCACCCAGGACCGGGATGCCTCACTGCAGAACATCCGGATCGGACTGCTCACGGAAAGTGAAAAGCAGCTTGATACGTTCCTCAGGAAAGCGGAGCTGCTCTGTCCGCTGAAGGTGCTTGACTACAACCATTCGGAAAAGAACTATGACAACAGCATCTTCTACCGCTCCTTTGTCTCGGGACTGATGGAAAGCAGCGGCCTGCCGGAAGAGATGCGGGAAAAGCTGCTTGTCTATTCCAATATGATCATGCAGATGAAGGATGAAAGCGGCCAGTCTCCCTACAGGACATTTGAAAGCATCAGCCGCTTCGCGGAGCTTCTTGCCGAGGCAAGAGGCAGCGCCTTCAATCCCCGCATCACAAGGCACAGACTTGCGGAGAACACCGAGCTGACACTGATCGAGCCGCCCTGCGGATCGAATACGATGATCATCAAGAGCTTTGATGAATATCTGTTCATTGACTGCGGCTA
>ONSK01000298.1 GCA_900320455.1 uncultured Erysipelotrichaceae bacterium
AAGCAGATGAAGTCCTTCGCAGGATCCAAGGCAATCGGTGTCAATCCGCAGGGCGCGCTCTATGCGGAACATCCTGAGATCGCTGTCGCTCTGGCAGCTTGGCTCGGCGGCACAGAAGCTCAGCAGAAGCACTTTGAACTCAGAAACATCATCCCGACAGACAACGGAATCAACGTCGGCGATGACGCTCTGGCAAAGGCACAGATGGGCACAATGGCCAACACATCCATCGTTCAGCCGCTGCAGAGTGCTATGGGTCAGTACTGGACACCGGCAGAATCCATGGGCAAGGAAATCATCAGCGGAACTGTCACAAAGGCTAACGCAGCTGAAAAGACAGAAGCGATGAACAAGTCCATGAATGAGTCTGCTGTTCAGTAATCTTTCTACAACCAATACAGCATATCTTATGTAAATGAAGAGTGCGGCTGAAGTTCTCGACGATCTTCACCGCACTCTTATTCAGATAAACAGGAGGTGGAAATATGGCTGTGCTGAATGAAAAGTATACGGTACAGAAAGCACTGACAAAAGGCGATCTATATACAAAGCTCTCAGCGATTGTCATGGGAGCCGGCATGATCGGTCATAAGCAGGCGGTCAAGGGTGTCCTGGTACTGCTTTGTGAAATCGCATTTATCGTCTACATGATCCGTACAGGTATCTCCAATCTTGCGCTGCTGCCAAGCCTTGGCGATTCCGTACAGGAGAAGGTATGGAATGAAGCAAAACAGATTTATGAATACACGCAGGGTGACAATTCCCAGCAGATTCTGCTGTTCGGCGTGGTGACGCTGTTTGTCATCGCCGGTATCATCGCACTCTGGATCCTGCAGATGAAACATTCCTACAAGCTGCAGAGGAAGATCGAGGAAGGCGAGAAGGTGCCTTCATTTAAGGAAGACATCGTCAACCTCTTCAACGGCAACCTGCACATCACTCTGATGACGCTGCCGTGTCTCGGTATCCTGGTCTTCAATATCGTGCCGCTGGTCTACATGATCTCGATGGCGTTCACGAACTACTCCAAGGAAGACGAGCATCTGATGCTGTTTGACTGGAACGGACTGACACAGTTCAAGAGAGTCCTGAACATGCAGGGCAATATCGGACGTCAGTTCTGGCAGGTCCTGGCATGGACAATCGTCTGGGCAATCTTCGCGACATTCCTTAACTACATTCTCGGCATGATCCTGGCAATGGTCATCAACCGCAAGGACACAAAAGGAAAGGCATTCTGGAGATTCTGCTTCGTGCTCTCCATCGCGGTTCCGCAGTTCGTATCCCTGATGATCATGAACATCATGTTACAACCGGACGGCGCAGTGAATGTTCTGTTAAGAAATCTCGGCTGGATCGGGGCGTCAGATTCGCTGCCGTTCTGGACAAACGCGACGTGGGCAAGAGTCACGATCATCATCATCAACCTTTGGGTAGGTATTCCTTATACCATGCTTCAGGTGACAGGTATCCTGCAGAACATCCCTGCCGAGCTTTATGAAGCTGCGAAAATGGACGGCGCAGGTCCGGCAAGAATCTTCTTCTCGATTACACTGCCTTACATGCTGTTTGTCACGACGCCGTATCTGATCACGTCGTTTGTCGGCAATATCAATAACTTCAACGTCATCTATCTGCTTTCCGGAGGCGGACCGACGTATGTCGGCGATACCGCCGGTCAGACCGATCTGCTCGTTACATGGCTGTACAAGCTGACGATCGATCAGCAGTATTACAACCTCGGCGCGGTCATCGGTATCATGACATTCGTCATCCTGACAATCGTTACACTCGTCACATACCGCAATTCAGCATCCTATAAGAATGAGGAGGCGTTCATGTAATATGAGTACGATGGAAATCAAGAAAAACAGAGCGAATCCCCGCCGTGTGGCAGTCAACGTGCTCGTTCATGTTCTGCTTGCCGTTCTTGCGGTGATCTGGCTTCTGCCGATCTTCTGGATCGTGCTGACAAGCTTCCGCGCTGAACCGGGCGCTTATACAAGCACCTTCCTTCCGAAGGGATATACGCTGAATAACTATGTCAAACTGCTTACTGACAGAAATGTCATCAACTTCCCGAAGATGTTCGCCAACACATTGATCATTGCGGTCATCTGCTGTGTGATCTCCACATTCTTCGTGCTTTCTGTCGCATACAGCCTTTCCAGAATGCGCTTCAAGTTCCGCAAGCCGTACATGAACCTCGCGATGATCCTCGGATTGTTCCCGGGCTTTATGACCATGATTGCCCAGTACTTCATCCTGAAGTCGATGGGCTTAACGGAAGGCAGCGCAGTCCGCATCGGTCTGATTGTCGTCTATTCCGCATGCACGGGTCTCGGCTTCCAGATCGCGAAGGGCTACTTCGATACCATTCCCCGCTCCATTGATGAAGCGGCGATCATCGACGGCGCGACCCAGTGGCAGGTCTTCACCAAGATCACAATGCCTCTGGCTCGTCCGATCGTCATCTACACTGTCATGACTTCCTTCATCGCTCCATGGGTTGACTTCATCTTCGCCAAGGTTCTCTGCCGTGCCAATGCCGACCAGTGGACTGTCGCGATCGGACTCTGGAACATGCTTCAGAAGGAATACATCTATCAGTGGTATACATGCTTCGCGGCCGGCGCAGTCCTCATTTCCATCCCGATCGCGATCCTCTTCCTCTACATGCAGAGATTCTATGTGGAGGGAATGTCCGGAGCTGTCAAGGGATGACATCCCGGTCAAAAAAACTCGTATACGCGCTGCTGTCTTCACTTGTTTTCACAGCATGCACAAAGACACCAGCAGACAATCCGTCTGCTGGTTCTTCTGTTCAGATGATGGAACTGAACAAAGATCTGAAAAGCGTATACATCGATGACGCATACAGAAATACCTATGAGATCTTCCCGTATTCCTACTGCGATACCAACGGTGACGGCATCGGTGATCTCAAGGGTATCATTTCAAAGCTTGATTACATCCAGGACATGGGCTTTACGGCTTTGTGGCTGACACCCGTGCATCCGTCCGGCACCTATCATAAATATGATGTGGATGACTACTATGCCATTGATCCGCAGTTTGGAACAATGGAAGACTATGAAACACTGATTGAGGAATGCGGTAAAAGAAATATCAGAGTCATCATGGACCTCGTGCTGAATCATACAAGCACCGACAATGAATGGTTTCAGAAAGCCCATGAATATCTGAAGGAACTGCCGCCTGACTGGGGACCCAGTGTGGATTACTGCAAATACTTTGATTACTACAATTTTACAAGGGAAGCCAAAGAAGGCTGGGCTCCTTTATCCGATACCAACTGGTACTATGAAGCGAGATTCTGGGACGGCATGCCGGATCTGAATCTGGACTCTTCCTTTGTGAGACAGGAAATCACCGATATCATGAAATTCTGGCTGGACAAGGGTGTATCCGGATTCCGTCTTGATGCAGTGACATCCTTCTATACAGGCAATCCCGATCAGAATACCGAATTCCTGAGATGGCTTGTCAGCACCGGCAAGAGTCTGAAGAAAGACTGTTACTTTGTCGGTGAAGCGTGGACAGGAAGAGATGAGATCGCGAAATACTACGAGAGCGGCATTGATTCCCTGTTCAACTTCCCGTTCGCAGATCAGTCCGGCATCCTGTGCAACGTCATGAGAGGCAGCTTCGGCGCTGAGGACTACGTGAATGCGCAGATCAAGGCAGACCAGGTATACCGCGAAAGAAACAGCAGCTATGTCGATGCGCCGTTCTATACCAACCACGACATGGGAAGAAGCGCCGGCTACTACGCCCTGGATGAAGGTCCCGTCACAAAGATGGCCTATGCCTTAAGCATCCTGATGTCGGGCAATACATACGTCTATTACGGCGAAGAGCTTGGCATGAAGGGATCCGGCAGAGATGAGAACAAGCGTGCCCCGATGTACTGGAGCACAGATGCCTCATCAGAAGGCATGTGCAGAGGACCGGAAGGCATGGATGAAATCAAAATGAAATTCCCGTCCTTTGAGGAACAGAAGACTGATGATCTTTCAATGTGGAACTATTTCCGTCAGGCATTGAAGATCAGGAATGCCTTCCCCTCAATTGCCAGAGGTGAAATCACATTGTATGATGAATGCAGTGATGAAGAACTGGCAGTGTTCGCCAAGGATGACGGCGTCCACGAACCTGTTCTGCTTGTAATCAATGTGACAGATCAGACCGAAACCGCTGACCTTTCTTCTCTCGGTGAATTCACAAAGCTTTCCGCTGTGCTGAACACATCAGAGGAAAAGATCGTCTATGATCATGGAAACATGACCATGCCGCCATTCAGTATCGCTGTCCTGACAGGAGAATAACATGTATCAGAACTGGATCTTCGACCTGTACGGAACACTTGTCAATATCCGTACGGATGAATCAAACCCGCTTCTCTGGGAAAAGATGAGCGCGTTCTATTCCTGCTATGGCGCTGATTATACAGCTGCGCAGCTGGAAGAAGCGTATCATCGCATCTGTGATGAGGAAGAGCAGAAGGCTCTTGCGAAGGGATGTACCAGAGCAGAGATCGACCTTGGCATCGTATTTGAAAGACTGCTGAAAGAAGCGCCCGCAAAGCACACCGCCTCCATGAAGATCGGAGCGATGAAACACTGGCGTTACGCGGCAGCCTCCGCTTTCCGGGTGATTTCCCGGGAAAGACTGGAAGTGTACGACCATGTGCACAGCACCCTGCAGACACTGAAAGACAGGGGATGCCGCATCTATCTGCTTTCCAATGCCCAGCGCCTGTTCACGGTTCCTGAAATGGAACAGCTGGATCTGGTGAAGTATTTCGATGGAATTTATATTTCATCAGATGCCGGTGTGAAGAAACCGGATCCGCTGTTCATGGAAATGCTTTTACGCAAAGAGAAGCTTGATAAGAGTGAAAGCGTGATGGTCGGAAATGATTTCAGCGCGGATATCGCCTCGGCTCTTGCCGGCGGCATTGACAGTATCTTCCTGAATACCGATCACTATGTGAAGATGGAACTGGAACGCAGACTGTCAAAGGTGCGCATGAATCATGACTACCAGCCGTATCTGATCGAAAGCGGCGACATCGCGGAAGTGCTGGAAATCGCAAAGGAGTAAACTATGCCGGAATGGTTAAAAGATGCAGTATTCTATGAAATCTATCCGCAGTCATTCAATGACTCAAACGGTGACGGTATCGGAGATATCCCCGGCATCATCGAAGCGCTGAACTACATCAGCGATCTCGGCGTCAGTGCCCTGTGGATCAATCCGTGCTTTGATTCCCCGTTCCTCGATGCCGGCTATGATATCAGAGACTACAAGAAGGTCGCGCCGCGGTACGGGACAAACGAAGATCTGATTTTACTGTTCAAGGAAGCACACAGAAGAGGCATCAAGGTCCTTCTGGACCTGGTACCGGGACATACATCCGACCAGCATCCCTGGTTCCTGGAATCAAAGAAAGCGGAAAAGAATATCTATTCCGACAGATACGTCTGGACCTCCCATGCCTTTGAAGGCATCAAGGATCATCCGTATATTTCCGGCATGAGCGAAAGAGCAGGGGCATACATGTTAAACTTCTTCGCTTCCCAGCCGGCTCTCAACTACGGATGGCTGAACAGAACCGAAAAGTGGATGAGCGCGGCGGATTCTCCGGAAGCGGCTGCGACAAGAGAAGCGATGAAAGACGTCATGCGCTTCTGGCTGGATAAAGGATGTGACGGCTTCCGTGTCGATATGGCAGACTCCCTGGTCAAAAACGATGATGCCAACAAATCCGCGACGGCAGCCATCTGGCGCAATGTCCGTGAGATGCTCGACAAGGAGTATCCGGAAGCCGCCATGGTATCGGAATGGTCCAATCCCCAGCAGGCGATCAACGGCGGCGGGTTCCACATGGACTTCTATCTGGACCATGTCGGAAACGGCTATAATACACTGCTCAGAGACTATGAAAAGGGCGGTGAGGACAACAGCTTCTTCTTAAGCAAAGGTCATGGCGATATCATGCGTTTCCTCGATGATTATCTGCCGAAGTACAATGCCACAAAAGACCGCGGATACATCTCGATGTTCACCTGCAATCACGATACGCCGCGTCCGGCAAGAACGCTGAGCGTTCCTGAACTCAAGCTGTTCTACGCTTTCCTGATGACGATGCCGGGCGTGCCGTTTGTCTACTACGGCGATGAGATCGGCATGCGCTATCTCGATGTGAAAACAAAGGAAGGCGGCTATCAGCGCACCGGTTCGAGAACACCGATGCAGTGGAATCACAAAGACAATTACGGCTTCTCTTCGGCAGCGAAAGAGGATCTCTATCTGCCGATGGATGAAAGTGAGGACGCACCGGTCGTGTTTGATCAGGTCAGCGCGCCGGACTCCCTGTACAGATGCCTGCGCAGGTTTATCCACTTCAGGCGGAACAACCGCGATCTCTGGGCAGATATACCGCTGGAAATCCTCTACGCGGAAAAAGAAAAGCTGCCGTTTGTATACCGCCGCGGCAGTCTGATCATGGCTGTCAATCCGTCTCTGGAAGAACAGAGCGTTCATCTGAGCGGTGCTTCAAAACTGCGCCGAATGGAGATGATCGGCAAGATCCGCACCGAGGAAGACATCCTGTACATGGAACCGCAGTCATTTGTCATCCTGCAGTAACAGAATAGAGGTATTCATATGCAGACAAAGGTCATCAATGAAGGACCGCTTCTTTCAGAGACAGGTTCCCTGAATGAAGCAGGTTATGCGACACATCTGATCAAGACATACCGCAGAAGCGATATCAAGGCAAACAGGCTGCGCGTAAAAGAATGGGATT
>ONSK01000070.1 GCA_900320455.1 uncultured Erysipelotrichaceae bacterium
CCGCCGCGTCCTCTCAGACCGGAAGCCTTCATGACATCGATGACTTCCTGCGGCTGCATCTCTGTCAGCGCCTTGCCGAGTCCTTCATAACCGCCCATGGCGATATATTCCGTAATGTCTTCCGGATTGATCTTGCCGCAGTTTCTCAGAGCGATTCTCTGTTGCTTCTCATAGAACTTGATCTTGTTGATGTCGAGAATCTTTTCCTTTGTTTCAAGGTCTTCATCACTGAGCTGCAGTTCAGTGACAACACGTCCCTTGTAAATGTGTTCGGCAACGATTCTTTCAACATCTTCTACTTTTACATGGCTGTAGAATACCTGGTCAGGATAAACCGCAACGATCGGTCCCTTCTGGCAGAGACCGAAGCAGCCGGTTCTGACAACGTTGACTTCCTTGTCGAGACCGAGCTTTGCGAGCTCTTCGTTGAATTTATCGAAGATCAGGTTGGAATTGCTGGCAGTACAGCCTGTACCTGCGCAGCAAAGTATATTTGTACGATAGTTGGGCATCAGATATTACCCTGCTCTTTCCTTGCAGCTTCTACTGTGTATTCCTCAACAACCTTACCCTGTCCGATATGCTGTTCAAGAATCTTAGCTGCTTTTTCAGGGTCTACATGTACATATGTCGTATGACCTTCATTCTTGTCGAATACTTCAACAATCGGTTCATAGACGCACATACCGATGCATCCTGTCTGTGTCACAACGCAGTTGTAATCCTTCTGGGCAGTTTCCTCTACAAGACGGTTCAGCACAGGTCTTGCGCCGGCAGCGATTCCGCATGTAGCCATACCGACAACAACACGATAATCTTTTCCGCCTTCACGCATCTCAACCTTTTTGAGTGCCGCTTCACGCATCTTTTTGAGATCTTCCAAGCTCTTCATAGTGTGTCCTCCTTAGCCTGTTCAATTCCCTGATTGATATATTCTTTAATCCACAGCAGAATCTCCGGTTCCATCAGGCTGACTCCGTCAAGTTCCTTTCTGACTTCCATGGATGTAAAGACAAACTGATTTGAATCTGTAGTGTATTCAAGAGTGTAATCGATATCCGGATTCGCCTGGATCGTTTCCATGGAAATCTCACCGAGATCTCCAAGCGGCGGCGTATCGATACATTCCTTTTCAACTTCGGCTGTGACAGTTGTGCCTTTGCCGACTTCACTGTCCAGCGAGAAGCTTCCGTTGCATGTTTCAGTCAGGCCTTTCATAAATGCCAGACCCATACCGATCTTTCTGGTGGTGCGTGATGTTGTGAAGGGATCAGCAGCTTTCTTTGCCATCTCTTCATCCATACCGCATCCATCATCGATGATGGTCATGCGGATCACGTTGTCCAGCCAGCTGTCGTAGATTTTAAGTGTCAGTGTACCTGCACCTGCCTTGACGCTGTTCATCAGGATTTCCAGCAGATGCATCGCAAGATCTTCCATCATATGATGTCATCTCCCCACAGTTTTCTGAACACGCTGTCACGCATGAAGTTGTCAGCCTCCGACATGTCAATCAGCCGGTGGGCATCTGAATCAATGAACCAGTATGTATCCTCTTCCTTGATCCAGGGATGCGTTTCCAGAACGCGCAGTTTCTGTTCTTCGGATTTCACTTCAAGTCCGTCATATGCCAGTCCCATCGGAATAAATCCGAGCTGGGTGGTCACGCTGTTCTGTCTGTCCAGAACATGCGCCAGAATGACCTTTCCTCCATAGGCATGAATGGCATCAACCGTCTCCTCCAGTGTCGCATCCAGCGATACAAGAAGAAGATTGTCTTCAATTCCGATGACTTCATCCTGTCCGTTCATCAGCAGCTGGTTTCCGAAGAACGCGGGATCATTTTTGATTCCCGGCATTCTCTCATCGATCCACGTCTGGAACGTCTGGCTGTCTTCAAGCTTCCGGAACAGTCCGAGCACATGAACTTCTTCAGATGTCTGGATTTCCGTGCCGTACAGAAGCCTGATACCGCAGTTAACGGCAGCTTCATGCACTGCCGGCAGCTGGCGGGTGGAATTGTGATCCGTGACCGCGATGATCTCGAGGCCCTTGATCAGTGCCATGTTGCATATGTTGTTCGGGGTCATCTCGTCTTCCGCACAAGGCGAGAGACAGGAATGCATATGAAGATCGTAAAACATTAAAGACCGAGAGCGTTCAGCTTCTGGGCTGTCTCATAGACCGGAAGTTTGCTCTCAATCAGAACGAGCTGTTCTTCTTCGGCCTTCTGGATGAGATCCTCGCTGACCATTGCGCCATCGGCAATGATCACGCATGAGAACTCACGAAGCAGCGCGACAGCGATGACATTGTTGTGGACCTGTACGGTGATCCATGCCTGTCCCGGCTCGCCGCGTCCCATGACCCAGCTGAGAAGATCACCGCAGTAAACACCGGTAACCTCCGCCTCTGTTTCAAGATTCCTGGTAGCAAGACTGAAACCTGTTTTTTCAATAAGTTCACTGATTTTCATTTGATTTCTCCTTCAGAGCCGCGAGGACCCTGCAGTCATCAATCGTTTTTTCACCGTTGACGATCGCTTCCGCCATGATTCTGCATGTCTGCATGCCGCAGGCACTGCAATCATAGCCCGGCAGCATCTCCAGCTGTTTATTGACATTCGAGAAGAACTTTGTCCTCTCAAGGAATGTTCTGGTATCCTTGTTGACCTTGATCAGCTGATCGACATAGACATCATCCGCATCCAGCTTTGCGCTCTGCTTGGACTTGGATCCGGTCAGAGCATCAATGTTGTTCTGCATGAGGAAGCTGTTTCCCCATAGCATATGTCCGCCGATGCATCCGTTGAAGCACGGATACAGGATCAGAAGCCTGAATGTGTTCAGGAGTCCGAACTCGGCCATATCCAGAACAGAACATACCTTGTCAAAACCGTCAGCGATCAGATAATCATCATCCTTGACGATTCTGACCGGATTGCACATCTGCAGTCCCTTCTTCGAGAAGATGACTTCATCCCTGCCCTGATGCATGTTCTTCCTGATCAGCGGGAAGATATCCGCGAGGGCCAGGGAATGATCGCATTCGAATTCCATGTGCTGGTACGGATATTTCGCGATGGAAAGCTTCGCTTCGCATTCGCAGAGATTGAAGATACCGACGTTTTTGCCTTCCAGTCTCTTGCGGATCTGCCTGGCTGCGATTTCGGATTCATAGTTGATCGGAAGCAGCGAATCCAGAAGGCCCTGGTATTTGCTGACGATCAGCCTGTTGATAACCGGACAGAATGACGAGATATATGTCATATCATCGCTTGATCCTGCCAGCAGCTGCGCCTCCTTGAGGGCAACGCCGCTGTATTCGGTGATATCAACAACTTCATCAAATCCGAGCATGCGGATCGCGTGGAAGAGATCTTCCGCTTCCTCGAGAGAGGAACAGTGGGAAATCAGCGCTCCCGGGACCATGCATACGGTATATTCATAGTTCTCAATATCCGCGAGTGTGCTGCCGTGTGCGAGCAGTCCGCGGTTATGACAGGAACGGATGCAGTTGCCGCAGTTGATGCAGCGGTTGTCATCGACAACGATCCTGTTTTTGGACGACATTCTCAGCGCGCTGGTCGGGCACGCCTTGATGCATTTCATGCATCTGACGCAGTGTTCAAGGGTATACGTTACAACACTGCCGTTCATGATTCGGGGACCTGGAATGTCAGCGTGAGCGTCGTTCCATCCTTCCCTGTCTTGATGTCAAAGTGATCAGCCACACGCATGATATTGGGAATTCCCATACCTGCGCCGAAGCCCATTGCCCTCGCTTTTTCGTTTGCCGTGCTGAAACCGGGTGTCATCGCCTTCTCCAGGTCGGGAATGCCGGGTCCCGGATCGGCGAATACCAGACGGATCGTGCCGTCGTCATCAACATCCATCGTCACATCGCCGCCATAGGCATGAATCAGCATGTTGATTTCCGATTCGTAGCTGGCAACAGCGATCTTTCTGAGCACTTTCGGGCTGATGCCGATGGCATTCAGAGACTGTTTGATGTCGCTGCTTACCATACCGGCGCTGGCATAATCATCACGTTCGACTTTGTATTCCTTATGCAGCACGTTTGCCATGAATACTATCCAACCCTTTCCCATACAGGATGCCGCAGGCTTCATACATCGTATAATCGGTGCATACAGCGCAGATTCCCATCCTGTTCGCCATCGCTCTTGTTTCATCGTCCAGATATTTCGACCTTACAAAGACAATGAACTGCAGATCGAGCATTTCAGCTGTCCGCAGGGTCTGCGCGTTCGCAAGGCCGGTGATCAGTATTGTTTTTTCCGGTGCTGACTGAATCATCAGCAGCGCATCGCTCATAAGATCTGTCGCAAACGCAACCTCATAATCACGCGACTGGTTTTCTTCCGTCCAGCATGCGATCGGAGCTGCTTTCAGTAATTCAGCGACTTCACGTACAAGCATGCTGTTATGCCCTCAGAGCAGCATTCTTTTCTTCGGCAATGATCTGCTTCAGTTCTGTCAGAAGCTTGTTGTTATCAGTAGCCGCACCGATAACCTTGCCATCAACGACTGCAACCGGTGCAAGACCGCATGCACCAAGGCATCTTGTGGCATCAAGTGAGAAAAGACCATCCGCACTTGTCCCGTTGACAGGTGCACCTGTCAGCTCGATTGTCTGGTCAATGAGCTTCTGTCCGCCCTTGACATAGCAGGCTGTGCCGAGGCACACATTGATGACATGCTTTCCCTTCGGCTCTGTTGTAAACTGCGCGTAGAACATAACAACGCCGTATACTTCAGCGACGCTGCTGCCGCATGCCTCAGCGATTTTTTCCATCGCTTCGAAAGGAACGTAGCCGAGTTCGTTCTGTACGTCATGAAGCATGACGATGCAGGGTCCCGGCTCACCTTTGTGCTTGGCAACAATCTCTTCAATTTTGCTGACTGCAGCCGGATTTAACTTTTCCATCCTGTTTCCTCCTCTGTTAATTTATCAAGCATCTTATCAAACAGATGATCGATGCACTGTGTGATCAGAATCATGATGATCGTCCAGGCAAATATGCCTGCGGTATTCAGGGTGATTCTGCTGTAGGCAAGCTGTCTGCCGATGCCGGCACCGGCGGATCCGAGGATCTCAGCCATGACGCCGACCTTGAATCCCATCGATAATGCCGTCTTTCCTGTCCTGAGCATTTCCGGGATCAGCTGGGGAATGAGTTTCATTCTCAGCCTTGCCGCAAATGTTTCAGCGTACACCGCTTCCGCCTGCCTGAGGGAAAGCGGCTCATCATCCAGCGTATTCAGAAATCCGTTGACAAACATCGGGAACAGGATCATGAAGATCACAGCTGTCACTGCGCCTTCCGAGCCAAGCCATACCAGGGCAATAATGATATAGCTGATATTCGGAATCGTCTTTGCCAGCGAAAGAACCGGTTCAATATAATTCCTGAATCGCACCGATTCATTGCACAGCAGACTGACAGCGAGCGCCGTCACCAGTGACAATGCAGTTCCCGCGATCACGCGGAGAAGCGTTCTGAATACTGAACCATAGAAGACAGGTTCAGCAAACAGCTGCACCAGACAGATCAATGTCTGATGCGGGTAAGGAATGAGTATGTCATTGCCGGCATATGCGGCGGCCGATCCCCACAGCAGGATAAGCACCATACATGTAAGCAGATATTCCTTTTTCACGACAAAAACACCTTCCCGGCAGTATTATACCATAATGAATATTCTCATCATATCTTTTTGACAACATTTTCACGAGCCCAATATAAAAAGAACCGGTTAAAAACCGGTTCCAGGCGATGGTTATTCAGCGAAAGCGCTTTCGATTCCAGTAACTCCGAATACTTCCATGAAAGATGCAATTGCATCCTTGCAGTCAGCGGCTTTTGTGATTCTGACGTTCATGCGGTCATAGCACTTGCCGACGATCTGCGCGCTCGGTACGCCGTAGAATTCAGCACCCTTCTTTTCGATGTCAGCGATCAGCTGGGAAGGATCATCCATCTTGACGCCGGAAGCGTAATCGGACATTTCTTTCAGCATTGCGGCATAGACATCTTTCTTCTCTTCATATGTTGCGCTGTTGACGAACAGAGCAGCCATCGGGAAGCCTTCTCCGCCCCACTTTTCCTGTACGGAAGAGATGACCTTGAGTTCCTTGCCGTTTTCCTTTGCCTTGGCAATCGCGGCTGTTACTGCCGGCTCAGCCAGCAGACCAGCATCAGCGTCACCCTTGATCAGAACAGGAATGACTTCATCAGCTGCGTTGTAAGCCGGAAGCAGATCAGCTTCGAGATCAGCGTAAGCCTTCTTGAAGACAAGACCCGGAACGGATGTTTCACCGAAATAAGCAACCTTGTGTCCGGCAGACAGCGCGTCATCGCTGTTACCAACGATATACAGATTTCCCCAGTCAACGACAGCAAGCAGCCTGTAGCCTGTCTTTCCTTTGGAAGCGAGGTTCACGCCGAGGTTTGTCGGAGCGACGATGACGTCATATTCCGCATCCGGAGCGACAAACGCTGCCTGAAGATCCTGGGCGCCGTTTAGCATGATCTTCACATCGTTCTTTTCACTGTTCACGATCGGGATCAGTGAGAGAGCAGGTGCTCCTGCAGGGCTTGCAATCTTCAGTCCTTCAACTGCAGCGGCAGGTGTTTCTTCCTTCTTGCCGGAATCCTGTCCTGCGCATCCGGCAAGCATCAGAAGTGCAAGGGATGCAGTAAGTAATTTCTTCATTCTATAATTTCCTCCTGGCACCTTACAGAAAAAAGTCTCCGTACAAAAGACAGAGACTTTCTGATTGCATATACTACACAGAATGTTCTGTCCCTTCCCGTTCAGAGAACTCTTCTCAGTCAGATGACAGAAATCAGTATACTCTTGATTGCTTCAGATATCCAGCAATATTATTCAGCATTTTTCTTGGATGCGATTTCATCCAGCATCGCAGCCAGGAATTCATCGAGGGTCATCTTGACAGCCTCTTTTTTGCCATAGCGTCTGACAGTTACGCTGCGCTCAGCGATCTCGCCGTCGCCGACAACGATTTCCACCGGAATCTTGTTTGTCTGCGCTTCACGGATCCTGTATCCGAGCTTTTCGTTTCTCGCGTCAAGCTCAGCTCTGATGCCTCTGCTCTTGAGCAGACCGACAACTTCCTCAGCGTATGCGCCATGGGCTTCCGGAGAAACCGGAATCACGACCATCTGGCGCGGTGAGAGCCACAGCGGCAGATTGCCCTTTGTTTCCTCAAGCAGGAATGCGATGAAGCGGTCAATGGAACCGAGGATTGCACGGTGAATGACAACCGGACGCGGCTTGGAACCGTCTTTGTCAACATACTCAAGCTCGAATCTTTCCGGCAGCTGATAGTCAAGCTGAATTGTGCTCAGTGTGACATCATGGCCGAGAGCGCTTCTTACCTGAACGTCGATCTTCGGTCCGTAGAACGCTGCTTCGCCGATTGCCTCATAGAACGGTACACCCATTTCCTTCAGCACTTCTCTCAGCTCAGCTTCGCTTCTTGTCCAGAGATCATCATTTCCGAAGTACTTCTCACTGTTTTCCGGATCACGCAGTGAGAGACGGAAGGAATAGTTCTCAAAGCCGAAGTCCTTGTAGACATCGAGAATCAGCGCTGTGACGTTCTTGATTTCCTGCGCGATCTGATCAGGACGGCAGAAGATATGAGAGTCATTCTGCGTGAATGCGCGGGAACGCTCGATACCGGTCAGTGCGCCGCCTGCCTCGAAACGGAAGTCATCGGCGATCTCGGCAATGCGCACCGGCAGATCACGATAGGAATGCAGCGTGCTGCGGAACATGATCATGTGTTCCGGGCAGTTCATCGGTCTCAGGCAGTATTCGTCATTGTCACGTTCCATGATTGGGAACATGTCATCCTTGTAGTGAGCAAGATGGCCGGAGATCTTGTACAGCTTCGTGCTGACGACAACCGGTGTCTTGACATGAACATATCCCTGGGCAAGTTCCTTGTCCATGATATAGTCAGACAGCGCTCTTCTCATCTGCAGACCGTTCGGCAGCCACATCGGCAGACCGCTTCCGACTGTCTCGGAGAACATGAATACCTGCATCTCCTTGCCGAGCTTTCTGTGATCTCTCATCTTGGCATCTTCAAGATCCGCAAGATGGGCATCCAGCTCTTCCTGTGTAGGCAGGCAGACACCGTAGATTCTCTGCAGAACCTTGTTGTTCCTGTCGCCCTTCCAGTACGCGCCGGAATGCTTCAGAAGCTTGAAGAAACGGCACATCTTCGTATTGTCCACATGGGGACCGCGGCAGAGATCCGTGAAATCACCCTGTGTATACATGGAGATGTTTGTGCCTTCCGGCATACGTTCGATCAAATCGACCTTGTACGGGTCATCCTTGAACTGTTCCAGTGCTTCTTCCTTTGTGATCTCATGACGGACGATCTTCTTGGCGTCCTTGGCGCACTTCTTCATCTCTTTTTCGATCTTGGCAAGATCCTCGTCACGGATGACATCATCACCGAGGTCAATGTCGTAGTAGAATCCTTCTTCAACAACCGGACCTACCCAGAACTTCGCCTGCGGATACAGATGCTTGACAGCCTGGGCCATCAGATGAGCACAGCTGTGGTTCAGCGTATTCAGCTCTTCGTTTTCTTTGAAATTGATCATCATTTCCTCCCGTTAAATATAAAAGCGTCCTTTGACTGAAAGGACGCTTGTCGCGCGGTACCACCTTACTTCCAGTGCGTATTGCACTGACACCTCATTCATCCTTAACGCGGATCACGGCATTCCCTTTCGGGTGCAGCTCCGGGGTAGTAGCTGTAACGTTCCTCACTGTCCTTTCACCATCCGGACAGCTCTCTGATCGGTGCGGCTCAGCCGTGTCCCCTTCAAAGCATTTCTATTATGTTATACATTTGCGCGTTATTGTTGTCAATCTGTTTCGGGCTTCAGAACAGCGACATCTGGTTGCTTTCCTGCAGTCCCTTCACCGCTCCGATCGCTTCCATCTTCTTCAGAAGCGTCGCGCTGAGCTGGGTGCGCTTCAGAATGTCCTCCAGGGACAGGAATTCCGCTTTGGAGCGTGCTTCCTCGATGGATCTTGCGACGTTGGCGCCGAGTCCGTCAATGACGGTAAACGGCGGAATGATCACGTGGTTGTTTTCCGGATCAACCGAGAACTGCGTCGCCTTCGATCTGTTCAGATCAACGTTGGCAATGGAGTAGCCTCTTGCGTACATCTCCTCGCATACTTCCAGCGTATCAAACAGCGCCTTCTCCTTGTTGGAGACAGGAACCGCTGCATTTCTGTCAGCCATGCGGAGCTGAATGTCCTTCATGCGCATGCGCACCGCTTCAATACCCTTTGTCATCGTCTCAATTTCATACGCGTCACAGCGCAGCGACAGATACTGGACATAGAAGTTGTGCGGTTCATGTACCTTGTACCAGGCAATGCGCACCGCCATCATAACGTAGGCAACAGCATGGGCCTTCGGGAACATGTACTTGATCTTCTTGCACGATTCAATATACCATTCCGGCACATTGCACTGCTTCATCAGATCTTCCTGATCCTGGCGCAGTCCTCTTCCCTTACGGACGTCCTCCATGATCTTGAAGGAACTCAGAGGATCCATATTCTTGTCCAGAAGATAGGTCATGATATCGTCACGGCATCCGATGACTTCGCTCAGCGGATGTCCCTGCCGAACAAGCTCCTGGGCGTTGCCGCTCCAGACGTCAGTACCGTGGGAAAGACCTGAGATAATGACGAGATCTGAGAACTGATGCGGTCTTGTCTCTTCCAGAACGCGTCTTGTCGTCCTGGTGCCGAATTCCGGCAGACCAAGGGCGCCTGTCTCCTGCTTGTAGATCTTCGGATCTGCCTTCAGCGCGTCATCGCAGTAAAACAGACTCAGCGTCTCGGGATCATTCATCGGAATGTCCATCGGCTTTCTGTCCGCGATGTTCTGCAGCATACGCATCGCCGTCGGATCAACGTGACCGAGGATATCGAATTTCAGGACATTGTCATGAATGTCATGGAAGTCGTAATGGGTTGTCTTCCACTCGGAAGACGGATCGTTTGCCGGATACTGCACAGGCGTGAAGTCTTCGGCGTCATATTCATCCGGAATGATAATGATACCGCCCGGATGCTGACCGGTCGTGCGCTTGACATCACGGCATCCTGCCGCGAGGTAATCCTTCATCGGCTTGCGCATGTCGGTGATATTCATTTTTTCGCAGTAGCCGCTGACGTAGCCATAGGCTGTCTTTTCGGCGACGGTGCCGATGGTTCCGGCACGGAAGGCATGATCTTCTCCGAATACTTCCTTGATGAACGCATGGGCGCGCCACTGGTATTCGTTGGAGAAGTTCAGGTCAATATCAGGCGTCTTGTCGGCATTGAAGCCAAGGAAGGTCTGGAACGGAATGTTCTGACCGGTTCCCTTCATGATCGCGTGGCAGTGCGGACATTCCTTGTCCGGCAGGTCAAATCCCGATTTGACATCCGGTGATTCGATCCATTCACTGTATCTGCACTTCGGACAGAGATAATGCGGACGCAGCGGATTGACCTCGGTGACACCGGACATTGTCGCGGTAAAGGAGGATCCGACAGATCCACGTGAACCGACAACGTAACCGTCATCATTTGATTTCTTGACAAGCAGATGCGCGATGTAATAGTGCACGCCGAAACCGTTGCGGATGATGTTGTCGAGCTCTTCATCAAGTCTGTCTGTGACAATGGAAGGAATCTCGCCGTTGAACTCATACATTCTGCGGGCTGTATCATGGCAGAGCTCACGCAGCTTGTCATCTGAGCCTTCAATATGCGGCGGGAATGTGCCGGCAGGCACCGGACGCACTTCCTCGATCTGTTCGAACAGCTTCTTCGGATTTTCAATCACGATCCTGCGGACCAGATCCGTATCTTCCAGCCAGGAGAACTCCTGCATCATCTCATTCGTCAGACGGATGTGCTGATCAGGATTCTTCGTCCGCCAGCGCAGAGCGTCATCACGGATGTACAGCGGATGGGTAACACCGCCGACACCCTGACTCATGATATAGACGTCACGGAAGATCTTCTGTTCCTTGCGGCAGTAATGCGCGTCGCTGTCTGCGATGACAGGAATGCCGAGTTCTTCCGCGGTATCGATGATGCGGCGGATCACCTCTTTCAGCCTCTTCAGCGACGGCACGTTGCCAAGCGCCAGGAACACGCTGAAATTGGCGAGCGGCTGCACTTCAATGTAGTCATAGAACTTCATCGCCTGTCTCAGTCTTGCGTCATCGCCGTTGCAGGCAAGTTCAAACACTTCGCCATTCAGGCATGCGCTGCCGACAAGCAGGTTCTTTCTCTTCTTCATCAGCGAGCTGCGCAGGACTCTCGGCTCGGCGGAAACGTCTGTTCCCTCCTTGCCGGAAGCCTTGCCCATGACCGCCAGCGTCTTTGTATTGGACTCTGTCACAAGCGTGTACAGATCATGCAGGCCGTCGTGATTCTTCGCGACGACACAGGCATGGGAACGTCTGATCTTCATGAAGGATGTCTCATCCTGAAGCTTCTCCTGCAGATCGCGGATCGTCACGGCGTTCATCTTCTGCTCGGCATCACGCATCAGGCACAGGAATACCTGGGACAGCACTTCGGCATCATAATCCGCGCGGTGCGCCACTTCCTCATCATACTGGACGTGGTAATTGCGGCAGATATTGCCCAGTCTGTATGCCCTTCTTTCCTTCAGTACGGCATGTGCCATATCGAGGGTATCGATGACGGTATTCGTTAACGGCGGACGGCCGATTCTTCTCAGTTCCTCATTCAGGAAATAGTAATCGAATGTCGCATTATGCGCCACCAGGATTCCATCCCCGATCCACTCAAGGATCTCATCGCATGCCTCTGCGAAGCTTTTCGCGTTCTTCACCATCTCATTTGTGATATTCGTCTTGGAGGAGATGAATGCCGGAATCGGAACCGGCGGCTTGATGAACATCTGCTTGCGGTCAATGACCGCCTGGTCTTTGATCTTGACGGCACCGAATTCAATGATGTGATCGTATTTCGCGGAAAGACCTGTTGTTTCAAGGTCAAAGGAAATATAGACCGCATCCTTCCAGTTCATGTCGCAGGCATTTCTGACGATGCATAAACTGTCATTTGTCAGGTTGATCTCACAGCCGAGTCCGACCTTGAAGCTTCTGTCAGGATCCTTCTTCTTGCAGGCCTGGGCGGCATTGTAGGCTTTGACGAATGACTGCACGTCGGCGTGGTCGGTAATAACGATACCCTCATGGCCAAGACCGTAGACATAATTGACGATCTCCTTGACCTCGCAGACGGCATCCATTTCCGACATGTTTGTATGAACGTGGAATTCAATTCTCTTTTCTTCCGCGTCATCTTTGATCTTTTCTTTTTCCAGCTTTTCAATGACAGAAGGAACACAGACAAGGTCTCTGACAAAGTTGTCATAGTCGATGCGTCCGAAGATGCGGACTCTGTCTCCCTCATGGATCTCATCCAGTTCTTCCCTGGTGATGCCGCGGCCTTCAAAACGCTTGGCTGTGATGGCATCCGTGCCGTCAAAGAGGGAAAGCGTCTGAATCATCTTATGTGTCTTGCGCATCTCTGTCATTTCCACGGCAAATACATCCGCTTCAAAGCAGATATCAGCGACAGGATCATGAACGTCCTTCAGTTCGATCTTCGCGTAGTCATCCAGCTTGGTGCGGTAATATGTCTTCTTCTGTTTCCGTTCCGGCTTTTCTTCCGGCGCTTTTTCAGGAATGAACGGAACCTTGACATCAATGATCTCCTCCTGATGCTTTTCCGTCATCTCACAGACGACAGACCGGATTCCGATGCCTGCTTTTTCCAGCGCTTCCTTCACGCCTTCCGCGCACATCGATGCTCTTTCTCTGGAAAGATCATTCTGGAACATGTAGCGCAGCAGTCCCTTTTCCCCTTCATAGATCAGCACGCCGTCATTCATGACGGAATACTCCGGATCTTCCTCCATCAGCATGTCCAGGTACTTTCTCAGCTCATGCTGGGTCACTGTTCCGTCTTCCGTCTCAACGGAAATCCTGATCTCACTGCCTGTCAGTTCCTTCAGTCCGTCTTTCAATGAACAGTAGTCTTCGCAGGGAAATACATTCCTGTTTTTCAGACTGAGCTCCAGTCTGTTATCAGCACGAAAAAAACGGACGCTCTTCAGGACAGTCTCCGAGAAACAGTCCTGCAGTTCCATCTTTCCGTGATTCAGTTTTTCTTTCAGCAATGTCTCTTTCATGTGAACACTATCATATCACAAACATGGCGCAAAAAAAGGAAAAGCCGTCACCTCATGACGGCTCTCTTGTACTCATTTCAGGAATTTCTTCAGAAGCTTCTTGGCGGATCTTGCGGCATAGTTGAGGATTTCATTTTCAACCTTGTTCGTCACTTTCCGCTTCAGACGGTCTTTTTCACGCTCTGCCTTTGCGGCTTCCCTTGCTTCTTCCTTCTCCCTGGCAGCCTGTTCCTTGGCAGCGAGTTTTTCTTCCTCGATTCTTCTCTTTTCCGCTTCCTCGAGGGCGGCTTCCTGCTGTCTTACACTCTCAAGATCCTCATAGGCACTGTCAGGATCGACATCTCTTTCGTACTTGCCGAAGAGAGAATCATTCTGCCAGCATCTTGTGCGGTTTTCTTCCGGCGCGATTTCCATGCTGGACTTCGGCGGCAGGATCTTTGTATGTTCAACGATGCACGGAGCACCGTCTTCATCAAGAACGGATACCAGCGCGTAGCCTGTTTTCATGTTTGTGATCAGCTCGCTCTCATCGAGATCCGGGTTGTCACGGAAGCTTTCAGCTGCCTGCTTTGTGGCTTTGATTTCCGCCGGCGTATAGGCGCGCAGGGAATGCTGAATGCGGTTGGAAAGCTGGGCGAGAACGGAGGAAGGAATATCCGCCGGACTCTGTGTGACGAAGAAGACACCGACGCCCTTGGAACGGACCAGCTTGACAATCTGCACGATCTTGTCGAGCAGCTGTCCGGAAGCGTTGGAGAATAACAGATGCGCTTCATCAAAGAAGAACACGATCTTCGGCTTCTCAAGGTCGCCGACTTCCGGCAGTTCCTTGTACAGCTTGTCAAGCAGCCATAAAAGGAATGTGGAATACAGCATCGGATGCTGGAACAGCTCTTCGCATTCCATCATGTTCATGATGCCCATGCCGCCTTCTGTTGTCATCCAGTCATCGATATCCAGGGAAGGAAGACCGAACATCAGATCACCCTGCTGATTTTCCAGCTCAAGCAGCTTGCGCTGAATGCCGCCGGCACTCTGCTTGGAGATATTTCCGTACTTCAGTGTGAGATCCGAGGAATGTTCACCGACGTATGTCACCATCGCCTGCAGATCCTTCAGATCATAGATGGCAAGATCCATGTCTTTCGCGACACGGAAGATGATGTTCAGAACGCCCTGCTGCGCTTCTGTCAGATCGAGAATTCTGCTCACAAGGAGCGGATCCATCTGTTCAATGACGGCTCTCACCGGATGTCCGGCTTTGCGGTAAAGATCAAAGAAATGCACAGGATACTTTCTGACATCATACGGATCGGTGATGTTCATGGAATCCAGTCTGCCCTGGATGCCTTCCTGGTTACCGGGGACGATCATACCTGTCAGATCGCCTTTGACGTCGGCGATGAATGTCGGCACGCCGAGTTCACTCAGCGATTCGGCAATCACCTTGAGGGTGACTGTTTTACCGGTGCCGCTGGCGCCGGCGATGAGTCCGTGACGGTTCATCTGTCTGGGAATCAGGCAGATTTCCTTGTCTCCGGCTTTTCCAATCAGGATCTTTCCGTCTTTCAGCATATTCTCTCTCCTATCACATCATACGGATACCGCCGCAGTCTCTGATCTTCAGAATATAGCAGCAGTCTTTGTCAAAAACGCTTTCCATGGCTGCGATGTATTTCTCTGTCAGTTCATGGGGAACATAGGCCTGGATGGTTCCGGCGAATCCGCCGCCGTGGACACGGAACGCGCCGCGTCCTTCGAGAACCGCATCGCTCAGGCTGAGGGCGAGACCGACCGGCTGTTCACGCACCGCGCCGGGCACATTGATGTTCTGCAGATACATGTATGAGGATCTGCCGGATTCATTGACGATATCCAGGAAGGAAGCGATGTCGCCTCTCTCCATCGCCGATGCAAGAGCTCCGGCTCTTTCTGTTTCCTTCAGGAAGTGGAACGCTCTCATCAATGCCCGGTCGCCGCATTTCTCACGGATCTCTGCCGCATTTGCGAGCAGATCACTCAGCGTGCAGCGTGAGAGGACTTCTTCATGCATCACAGCGGCTGCCGCTTTCATTTCGGCAGGAACAGCTGCGTATTCATCAGAGAGCTCGGCGTGGGAAGCACGGACATCCGTCAGGATCAGATCATATCCGAACTCACCCGGATCAAAGCCGATGCGTCTTACTTTCGGTGCGTCCTTTTCATAGAAGTCGATTGCCGTGAAGCTTCCTTCAGCGCATGCCATCTGATCGAGCAGTCCGCACGGTTTCATGAAATACACATTCTCGGCGTACTGGCCGTTCTTCGCGATTTCTTCCGGCGTGATCTTTCCGCCGTTGTACAGATCATTGAGAATGGTGCCAAGCAGCACTTCGAATGCCGCGCTGCTGCTCATGCCGCCGCCGGGAAGCACATTGCTTTCAGCGTATGCCATGAATCCGCCGATGCCGTATCCCATCCTGTTCAGACCGGCTGCTGTGCCTCTGATCAGCGCTTCCGTCGTATTCTTCTCATCCTCATGGATCGAAAGATCCTTGAGATCGACAGGTTTCACGCTGAAGCCTTTGGAAGCGTAGCGGATGATATGATCATCGGAAGGAATGACAACTGCGGCCACATCGAGATCGATGCTGGCTGCGACAACTCTGCCGAGCTGATGGTCGGTATGGTTGCCGCCGACCTCCGTTCTGCCGGGAGCGCTGAAGAGCATCGCCTCCCTGTCGCCGAACAGAGCCTGTCCCTTTTCCATGATGGAAATGTATCTTTCCTGCTGGGCAGCGACACTTTCCGCTCCGTACAGTCTTTCCAGCATACTGTCAAGCCTGCCGTTTCTGACTTCTGTAATCATTTCACTGATGCGCATGTTGGTGTCCTCCTATTTCGCCATTTTCTCAAATGCGTTTCTTGCGGCATTCTGTTCCGCCTGCTTTTTTGACGGACCGCTACCGGTGCCCATGATCAGACCATCCACAACCGCGTTCATGACAAATTCCGGAGCATTTGACGGACCGCTTGAAGATACCAGTTCGTAATGAACGGTGCGGCGGCTGTCTGCCTGGACATATTCCTGCAGTTTTGTCTTGTAATCAAAGACGCCTGAGAATTCCGGATGATTGATCTTCGGTGTGATCACTTCGCTGAGGATCTGATCGACAGGTTCCATTCCCTGATCAAGAAACAGAGCGCCGAGGAATGCTTCAAACATATCGGCGACGATCGCATCCTTGTTGCGGCCGCCGGTTTTCTCTTCGCCGGCGCCGAGCAGAAGGAATTCATTCAGCTTCAGCTCACGGCCGTAAATTGCCAGCGCCTTTTCACAGACAAGCTGCGCTCTGAGTCTTGTCATTTCTCCTTCGCTGAGATTCAGCGGGAAGATCGCGTTGGAACTCCACAGCTGCAGGACAGCGTCTCCCATGAACTCCAGACGTTCGTTGTTCGAGACACCGTTGTGCTCATGGGCATAGGAAGAATGCATGAATGCCTGCCGGATCATCTTCCGGTTAGTGACATGTATATTTCTGGCTTCAAGCCAGCCGATGATATCCATTTTAAAACCCCCTTAGTCTGCATACATCAGATTGTTTTTGTTTCTGTTTCTGACACTGTTGATCAATACCGCGTAATCGGGATTGTCAGGTCTCAGAAACACTGCCGCGGCGTCTTTGCGGGCCTGTTCTATCATCGCCGTATCATCCGTGATACTGCCGAGAATCAGATCCGGAAGACCGCTCTGCCTTGTACCAAGTATATCACCCGGTCCGCGGAGCCGTAAATCCTGATAGGATATTTCAAAACCGTTGTTTGTTGAGGCAAGCACATTCAGCCGCTCGATCGTCTTTTCGTCATGACTGCCGCTGAGCAGCCAGCAGTAACCCCGCTCACTGCCGCGCTGGATTCTTCCTCGCAGCTGATGAAGCTGGGAAAGACCGAAGCGGTCGGCGTCATAGATAATCATGCCGGTTGCGTTGACAACGTTCATGCCGACTTCCACAACCGTTGTGGAAACCAGGATCCTGATCTCCCCGTCGGAGAACCGTTTCATCACCGACTGTTTTTCATCGCTGCTCATGCGTCCGTGCAGGATTCCCGTCTGATACTGCGGATAGAGCTTCTGAATCGCAGATGCAGTGTCGCCGACATTGCGGGCATCATAGTCATCATTCTGATCGACTGCCGCGCAGATGATATACAGTTGTCTGCCCGCTTCCAGCAAAGCTGTCACGTCCTTCAGAACACTGCGGAAGCTGTTTTCACGGATGTACAGTGTCACCGGATCTTTTCTGCCGGCAGGCATCGTTTCAATTGTAGAGATATCCATATCGCCGAACAGTGTTGAGGCAAGCGTGCGGGGAATCGGTGTCGCCGACATCAGCAGGAAGTCGGTCTGATTGCCCTTCTCACGCAATGCTCTTCTCTGTTCCACGCCGAACCGCTGCTGCTCATCCGCAACGACAAGTCCGAGATTTTTGAACTGCACGGATTCCTGGATCAGGCTGTGGGTGCCGATCACGATATCCGCGCTGCCATCCGCCGCCGCTTCCAGGATTGCCCGTTTTTCCGGGGCGGAAAGTCCGGCATAGAGCACTTCAATGTGCACGTCTGTCCCTTTGAGAATCGACTGCAGGCTCTGCAGATGCTGACGGGCAAGGATCTCGGTCGGCGCAAGCAGTGCAGCCTGGCAGCCGGAAAGCACCGCGGCATACATCGCCAGTGCCGCAACCGCTGTCTTGCCGCAGCCGACATCACCCTGCACAAGGCGGTACATCGGCCTTGTGGAGGACATGTCATCTTCAATTTCTTCCAGCGCTTTTCTCTGATCTTCCGTCAGGCTGTACGGAAGCCCGTTAATGACATCATCGACCTGTTTCCTGTCGAAAATCTTCGGCAGTTTCGTGATACCTTCGCGCTCTTCGCTTCTGACCATCTGCACAGCCGTAAAGAAGCGCAGGAACTCTTCATATTTCAATGTTCTTACCGCCTGTTTCACGTCATTCTGCGACTGCGGGAAGTGGATCCTGTAAAGTGCATCGCTCTTTCGCAGAAGACGGTAGCGGCGCAGAAATTCTTCCGGGATCTCATCGATGATCTCGTTCTGCATATATTCATATACCTTGCGGATACTCTCATGGATCGTTGTCTGACGGATCCCTGCCTTCGTGCTGTAGACAGGCGTTACCTCATCATGATCCGCAAGCGGCTTTGTATCATAGGAAATCGCGGTTACCCTGTTTCCTCCCATGTAGATTCCCTGCACGGTAATGATCTGATTCAGTTCCAGATTCCTGGCCCATGGTCTGTTGAAGATCGTGATCTTCAGGATCCTGTCCCAGGCACTGACTTCAAATGTGCTGTTTGTCATGCGGCCGTGCCGCCATGATCTGACCGGTGAAACAACCTCACCTTCAAAAACAACTTTCTCCTTGATCTGCCATGTATCAAAGGGACGGCAGTCCATGATCTCATAGCGGAACGGATAATAGGAAAGCAGATCTTCCGCTGTATTCAGTCCGAGAAGATGCAGTGCTTCCAGCCGTTTGGGAGAAAGTTTCAGTTTTTTATCATTCAGATCCATACCTCACCATTATACAACAGGACATGCATTGCCAAATCAAAAACGGATAACCAAAAAAGATACAGCTTTTCAGCTGTACCTTTGTCATTCAATGATAAGACCCCATTCGTAGGAAGGTCTGATCCAGTCAAGCAGGATCTCTTCATGTTCCGCAAGATGACCTGCCAGGTTATAGCAGTCCTCCGCTTCAAAGTCCTCGCGCACGATCCAGAGTTCACCGCGGTAGTGCTCAAGCAGATCGTTGACGATCAGAATGTCGCCTCTGTGCACCATTCTGTCTTTTCTTGCGCGCGGCGGAATCGGTTTTCCTTTGAATTCCACACGCGGCCAGGTGGAGCGGACGATGATGCTGTTGCCGTCCTCTCTCTGGGCATGTCTGTTCCATTTGAGGATTTCCCGTTCCGTTTCACTGACATCTTCCTCGATGACAGCCTTCATCATGATCTTTGTCAGATCGCACTCTGCCAGAGCCTTCAGCTCTTCTTCGGATGCGAAGCAGTTTCCGATCATGATATCCGTGCACATGCCGATGGCATTGAGATGTCTTGCCTGCAGATCAATCGGCAGATCTCTGTGCATTTCCAGTGTGACAAGTCCGTCAAAGACAGGCCATGGACCGAAGGTATCTTTCTCCTGTGATCCGACAAAGCTGGCAATGCGCAGTCCGCAGTCCTTGTAGCGCCGGGCAAGTTCCGTATATCTGTCGATAGTCATGCCGGTATGGCGCTGCGGATAGAAATTCGAGCAGGCGCACATATTCTCCGTATCCGCGCCGCTTTCAATCAGATGACGCATGTCAATGGAGCCGGATGCGTTGTATTCGATCTTGATGCCGTACGGGTTATGGGTAATGGCCACATCATCATTGCCTCCGAAACGTCCGTCAAGACGGATAATATCCAGTCCGATTTCCTTGAACACCGAAAGATCTCTGGCAGAAGCACCGAGCTTTGCAAAGACCTGCGGATTGGTGTCAGCGGAAACAGTCAGTCCTGCTTCATGAGCGACTGTGCAGAATTCACGGAAATTGCGGATCGTGTCTTCCCTGCTTTCAGTAACGGAAAGGAAACAGGTGAACACTCTGCGGTATCCGAGGGATCCGGCAAGTCTCATGTAGGCATATGTTTTTTCCTTTGTCGTATGTTCCGGATAAACGGAAATGCCAAGCTGTCTCATAAAGTCTCCTGCGGTTTCTTATTCAACGCCGATGATGAAGCAGTATACCGGCTGTCCGCCGTCTTCAATGTCGACGTCCACGTCGTAATTGTCATTGATGTATGCCTCAAGCGCATTCACATCTTCTTCTGTTGCGTCTTCGCCCTTGATCATGGTGATGATCTCGCTGTCCTCATCACACAGCTTGTCGATCAGTCCCTTCGCTGTTTCCAGCATTTCCTTGCCGGTGACAACGATGTCCTTGTTCATGATGCCCATGTAATCGCCGTCATGGATCTCAATGCCGTCCACTGTCGTATCCTTGATGGCATACGTGATGGAACCGGTTGTCACTGCGGACACCGCATCCATCATGGATTCACGGTTTGTTTCTGCGTCTGCTTCAGGGTTGAAGCCGATGCATGCGCTGAGTCCCTGCGGAATGCTTGTTGTCGGCAGGACGATGATGTCCTTGTCCTCCGTGACATCGGCAGCCTGGTTGGCAGCCATGATGATGTTGGAGTTATTCGGCAGGATGAAGATATGTCTTGCATTGATCTTGGAGATCGCTGTTACGAAGTCTTCTGTGGAAGGATTCATTGTCTGTCCGCCGGATACGACGATATCGCATCTGTAATCGGTGAACAGCTTCTTGAGACCGTCACCGGCAGCGACGGCAATCATGCCGTATTCCTTTTCCTCAGCCGGCTGTTCCTCTTCCTCAATGATGGAAGGATTGAGATCATCCTGGATATTTTCAATCTGGACCTTCTCAAAGTCACCATATCTCTGGGCAAGGATCAGGATTTCACCCGGTGTCATCGTATGCAGAGACAGACGGATGCGCTCTTCATCCGTGATCAGTGTGATTTCATTGCCGAGCTGTTCGAGAGACTTGCGGAAACGTTCGATCTTCAGGGAACGCTTGCCCTGCTCGGAAAGCTTCAGGATATATTCCGTGCGATAGCCGGATGACTTTTCGCTCTTCTTTTCTTCTCTTGCCTTCGGCGCGCTGTCTTCTGTGATGGGTTCACCCTTCAGGGAAGCCATGAAGCCGTCGAAGATGACTGTCAGACCGCTGCCGCCGCTGTCGACGACATGCGCTTCTTTCAGAACCGGAAGAAGTTCCGGTGTGTTTGCCAGAGACTTCTGCGCTTCATCGCAGATCTTCTGCATGAAGTCTTCCAGGGAGCTATCCGGATTCTCGGCGATATATGCCGTTCCTGCCTCCGTGCTTTCACGGATGACTGTCAGGATCGTTCCTTCAACCGGACGCATGACTGCCTTGTAGGCAAGCTTGGATCCGTTGGCCAGCGCTTCGCTGAATTCCGGAACGGTCAGCTCTTCCTTGTCCTGCACATACTGCTGGAATCCGCGAAAGATCTGGGAAAGGATAACACCGGAGTTTCCGCGGGCACCCATCAGCAGTCCGCGGCTGAGTGTCTTGGCAATGACCGGCAGGGATTCACTGCCGCTCTTGCGCACTTCCGCAAGACCGTTGCTGAAAGTGAGGGACATGTTTGTACCGGTATCTCCGTCCGGAACCGGGAAGACGTTCAGCGCGTCTACATCACTTTTCTTATTGTTCAGGTTGCTGCAGCCGCTTTCAAGCATGCCTTTGAACACTTTGCCATTGAGAATATTCATATCTGACCTCCGATTACGCGACAACACGTACGCCCTGAACAAATACGTTCACTGCATTGATTTCCACTGAAAGGGATTTTTCAAGAATATACTTGATCTTCTTCTGTGCTTCCGCCACGACTTCAGAAATTCTGACACCGAAGCTGACAATGATGTAAAGATCAATCTCAAGTCCGGTTTCTTTCCTGCGGACGACAACACCGCGGGCATAGTTTTCCTTTTTCAGAAGTTCAGCCCAGCCGTCTCTCAGAACCTGTTTGCTGGCCATTCCGACAACGCCGTAACATTCCGTGATGATACCGCCGGCAAGAGCAGCCACCGCTTCCTCAGAAACAGAAATACTGCCGTAATTTGTTGTTTTTTCTACTGTCATAAACCATTGCACCTCGCATGTCTATCATATAATAATTTGTCTCTGTTTTCATTGTTTCATGCATTTCCAAGTCCGGGAGTGCGGATCTCAGCCGCTCCTTCCGGGATCTGCAGAACGCCGCTGCTGTAATAGCCGGCTTCATAATGCGCGTCAAATTCCTCGTCACGCACTTCATTGCCCTTTTCATCGATCGGAATCCGGATCGGATTGCCGCTGCCGTCAAGAGCCTGGCTGCCGTCTTTCAGATAATAGTAGTGGACAATGATCTGTTCCCCTTTCTCATTGAGGATCAGATTGCCTTCTGCGTCTTTCCAGTATTCCGCCTCGGCTGTTTTACTGACCCAGGGGCATGCCATGGAAAAGACTGTCGCGTTGTTGTCGCCGGCATAGATGCACATCGACTTGTCACGCATCTGTGAATAAACCTCGTTGTAGTATTTGATCTTGTGCAGCGAAAAATAGTTGGCGATAAAATAGCCGCCGCTGCGCATCAGCACGCGGATCGTTTCCTCATCATAGCTGAGCGGATACTGGGAGATTTCCGACATATCCTCGATCACGCTCTGATCGATATCCACGAATGCCTTGCACAGAAGCCTTGTCTGTTCCGCGTCAGTGAATCCGCTGATCATCGGAATTCTGGCAATAATATCAAGATAGTCACTCTTCAGATCGGCAGCGGAACTGTCGGTAAAGAGAATGACGGGACTCTCGTCATAGCGGTAGCCGACCGGCTTCTTTTCTTTAACGTCGATTCTGATCGTATTGCCTGCTTCCAGAGAGACTTTGCAGGATTCCACGAATGGATCATCCTCGACTCTGCTCTTTACAAAGGACGGAACTGTCAGATAATACCATCCGTTGGCGGAAACACGCGAAAGACTGCGGATATAATCCGCAGACAGATAATCATTTCCGGTGATACGGATTTCCCTGATCCTGGAAACAGGCATCAGGAAATATGCAGCGATCACAAGGATGGCCGCTGTGAGAATACCTGCTCGAATAAAGGCAGGTCTTGCCTTGCGGAAATCCTGGTCAATGCGGGAACGGTGGCGGCGGTCAAAGAGATCCTGAACCGCTTCCGGCGTATCATCTTTTTCTTTTTTCTTCTTTCTGATCAGTGCCAATTGAACATCTCCATTTCAGTATGAAGCTCAACGCCGTACTTTTTCCTGACTTCTTCCTGTATTTCGCGGACAAGCGCGAGATAATCCTGGGCTGTTGCCCGGCCTTTATTAACGATGAAGTTGCAGTGCTTGGTGCTGACTTCCGCATCGCCGATCCGCTTTCCGCGATAGCCGATACCGTCGATCAGCTGCCAGGCATTCATTCCTTCCGGATTGCGGAATACGGAACCGCAGCTCGGGAATTCCAGCGGCTGGGAAGCGAATCTTCTTGTTCTTCTGTCTTCCATCAGCTTTTCGATTTCTTCCTTGTCTTTTTCAACAAGGGAGATCTTCGCCGCAAGGATGATCCAGTCAGTATGTTCCTGGAAGACGCTGCATCGGTAGCCGAAGCCGCATTCAGAGGCAGGAATCCATTCCAGCCTGCCGTCACGGTATACGAATACTTCTTTGACGACATCCGCCATGCTGCTCTTGTATGCGCCGGCGTTCATGAAAATCGCGCCGCCGATCGTGCCGGGAATGCCGCTGGCAAATTCCATGCCGGAAAGACCTCTCTGCATCGCGTTTACCGCAAGAGCGATAATCGAACAGCCGGCCTGCACCGTCGCGTCGCAGCCGTCAAAATACATATCGTTGAAATGTCTGTCGAGACGAATGACAACACCTTCATAATTATCATCGGAGCAGAGCAGATCACTGCCCTTTCCGATCAGCTTATAGCTGACGTTTCTTTCTTTCAGAAGACGGATCACCGCATCCAGGGCGACATCCGACTCCGGATAGAAGACGTATCTCGCAAGGCCGCCGATGCGCAGTGTCGTCATGGAGGCGAAAGATACGTTGCAGTCTACCGATCCGTACTGAATCAGTTCATCATACAGTTCATCCATTTACAAGTTCCTCCATGCACGCAATCATTTTCTCAGCCGCGTCACGCTGTCCTGCCGCATAGGCATTCTTACGCATCTGATCCAGCTTCTCCGGATCACGCATCAGGCTGTTCACGGTATCCGCAAGCTTCTCAGCCGTCAGATCCTTTTCCTCGATCATCACAGCCGCATCACGCCTGACAAGCTCCAGGGCGTTGATCACCTGGTGGTTGTTGGGAACATAGGGACTGGGAATCAGAACGGAAGCACAGCCGATCGCGCCAAGCTCCGCCATTGTCGTCGCACCCGCTCTTGTGACCGCAAGCGCGCATCCCTTCAGCATGTTCTTTCCGTCAACATAGGGGACGATTCTGATTCTTTCATCAGATTCGTATTTGAATTCATAATCATTGGATGTTCCGGCTGCGATGATCACCTGGAAGGAATCATCGAACAGAGAACATGCCTGATCGATCACTTCGGATACGGATTCACTGCCAAGAGAACCCATCATAAACACGACGAACGGGATCTTCGGATCAAGACCGTTTTTCTCGATTTCGGAAGGATCAAATTCCGTAAGTGCCGCAAGAGAAGCCTGCGGGTTTCCGTACAGTCTCACCTTCTCTTTCGGCATCTGTTCAAGATTGCTTTCATAGCAGCCGACAATCACATCCGCATCGTTGGACAGGAATCTGTTTGCCTTGCCGGCAAAGCTGTTCTGTTCGTGGATCATGACCGGAATATGCATCCGTTTTGCGGCTTTGATCAGCGGCACGCTGATGTAGTTGCCGAAGCCGATGCAGATATCAGGCTTTTCCTTCTTCAGGATCCTGCGGCAGTATCCGCCTGCTTTGATCAGAGATGCGGCAGACTTCACCTTGGCGCTGATGCCGCCGTTCATGCCGGTCATCGAAGCGCCGTAAAAACGGTAGCCTGCCTGGGGAATCACTTTGGATTCCATTCTGTCATTTGTACCGAAGAACACGATCTCTGTTTCCGGCTTTTCTTTCTTCAATATTTCTGCAAGAGCCATGGCGGGATAGATATGTCCGCCGGTGCCTCCTGTCGCTATCATTACCTTCATGGCACACCTCGCTGACGATTATTCTATCATATTGCGGCATCTTATGAAACAAAAGCCTCAATGCGTAAAAAAGCCCGGGCAGATCTCTCTGCTCAGGCTGTGTGATCTTCAATGATCTTGTTCAGCATGTCCCACAGACGGTCCATGCCTTCTTTTTTCAGTGATGCGCATGGCACCATGGAAGTATAACTGATTCCCAGTGCGGCAGCGCTTTTCTTCATGTTGTTGATGAGGACATTGCGGGAAAGCTTGTCAGCCTTCGTGCATGCGGCGATCACGGAGAGCTTCGCGGCTCTGCCGTATTCCGCCATCATGATGTCATCCTCGTTCGGTTCCCTTCTCGCATCCAGCACGAGCACCATGCCTTTCAGCTGTCTGCGCTTTGCAAAATAGGGATCGATCAGCTTTCCGAACTCGGCAGCGCTGGAGGTGTTGCCTGCCGCGTAGCCGTAGCCGGGAGCGTCTGTGAAGATGACTCTGTCATCCACCAGAAAGAAGTTGAGAAGCCTCGTTTTGCCGGGCGTCTTGCCGGAGTATGCGAGGTTCTTTCTGTTGACCAGCGCGTTGATCAGCGTGCTCTTTCCGGCATTGGATCTGCCGGCAAAAACGATTTCCGGGTATTCTGTCGCCGGCCACTGTGCTTCTTTTGCGGCTGTTGCCAGCAGCTTCGCCTCATGGTACTCCATTATTTCACCAGCGCTTCTTTCAGAACCTGGGAAACATTTTCTACCGGAATGAATTTGATGGATTCCTTCACGGCTTCCGGAATGTCATCCAGATCCCTCAGGTTGTTCTTCGGAATCAGAATGCGGCTGATACCGACACGGTGGGCAGCCAGTGACTTCTCACGCAGCCCGCCGATCGGAAGGACATTGCCGCGCAGTGTGACTTCACCGGTCATCGCAAGATCGCTGTGCACTGGCGTGTTGCTGAGGGCGGATACAAGCGCTGTCGTCATTGTGACGCCGGCACTCGGACCATCCTTCGGCACTGCGCCTTCCGGCACATGGATATGAATATCGTGTTCATCAAAGAACTTCGGATCAATGCCGAGATCACGGGCATGTGCCTTGACATAGTCCAGGGCGATTTCAGCACTTTCCTTCATGACGTCACCGAGCTGACCGGTCATGACAAGTCTGCTCTTTCCTTCGAAGTAGTTGACTTCAACGGACAGAACGTCGCCGCCGAATTCCGTATAGGCAAGTCCGGTAACGACACCGACCTGATCCTTCTTTTCCTTGGAACCGTATTCGAAGATTTCCTTGCCGAGCCACTTGTTGATCAGCTTCTTTGTCACTTTGACAGACTTCTTGTTCTCATTGAGGATTTCAAGAACCGTCTTGCGGCACAGAGACGCAATCACACGCTCGAGCTGTCTGACACCCGCTTCTCTTGTGTAATGGCGGATCAGATAGAGGATTTCCTCATCAGCGAGCTTGAACTGGGCAGGCTTCAGACCGTTGGCTTCCAGCTGTTTCGGAATAAGATGCTCGTTGGCGATATGCACCTTGTCGATTTCCGTATAGGAAGGCAGCTGAATGATTTCAAGACGGTCTCTCAGCGGAGCCGGAATGTTTTCAAGGTAGTTCGCTGTCGCGATGAACATGACCTTGGAAAGATCATACGGTTCTTCCAGGTAGTGATCGGAGAACAGAGAGTTCTGTTCCGGATCAAGCACTTCCAGCAGAGCATCGCTCGGATCGCCCTTGTAGTCAGCGCCCATCTTGTCGATTTCATCGATCAGGAACACCGGGTTGATGACACCGGCCTTCTTCATTCCCTGGATGACTCTTCCCGGCAGAGAGCCGAGGTATGTTCTTCTGTGTCCTCTGATTTCAGCTTCATCACGGACACCGCCGAGTGACATCTTGACGAACTTTCTGTCAAGCGATCTGGCGATGGATTTGCCGAGTGATGTTTTGCCGACACCGGGAGGACCGACCAGGCAGAGGATCGGGCTGTTGAGATTGCCTGTCATCTGCTTGACCGCCAGGTATTCCATGATTCTGTCCTTGACCTTCTCGAGTCCGTAATGGTCCTCATCGAGAACGCCTCTGACTGCCTTGAGGTCTTCGTTGTCATCTGTCTGCTGCCACCACGGAACCTTCAGCAGCCAGTCGAGATAGCTGCGGGCAACGGATGCCTCACCGCTTCCCGGCGGCAGCATCTCATATCTCTGCAGTTCCTCGAGGGCCTTTTCCTTGACGTGATCCGGATACGGATTCTTCTGAATCATCTCGCGGATCTCGGCAGCGTCGTCGGTCATGTTGGATACGTCACCAAGTTCTTCCTTGATGGCCTTCAGCTTTTCACGCAGGTAGTATTCCTTCTGACCGCCGTCAATTCTCTCTTTGACTTTGTCATTGATCGTCGCTTCGATCTGTGAGAACTTCTGCTGTTTCTCAAGCTCGGCGATGATCATCAGCATTCTCTCATTGACGTTCAGTGTCTCAAGAAGCTTCTGTCTTGTATCCTGTTCGAGCATGAAATACTGTCCGAACTGGTCTGTCAGTGTAATTGCGCTGACACCCTGGGAAAGCTGTCTGACAATGTCAGCTGGAAATGCCTGTGAGAAGTTTGAAACAGATTCAAACTCACTGATGACTTTCTTTACGAGAGCCATTTCTTCCTGGGAGTTGCCCTGGATGTCACTGACCGGCTCGATCTCAGCCATCATCATCTCACTGGAATCCAGCAGTCTGACGAGTCTTGCACGCTTCATGCCGGTAAATGTCACGCGGATGAATCCTTCCTTGCGGCGGATCACCTTGATCTTGGAAAGTGTTCCGAACCGGTAGAGATTTTCTTCTTTCGGGTCATCCACCATAATGTCATTCTGGCAGACGATCCAGACCATGCTGTCATAAGAAGCGGAAGCTTCATTGACGGCACGTACGGATTTGCTGCGGCCGACTTCAATCATCACATCCTGTCCGGGGAAAACGATGATGCCTCTGGTCGCAACGACAGGTACTTTTACTGTTACTTGTTCGCTCATACACGTACCTCCTTTTCTGTATCTTGGAAAATAAGACGCTTGAAGCGTCTTATTTCGCGATCTTATTCAGCAGTTTATTGCAAGAACGTACAGCGCATTACTCAGCAGCGTTCAGTCCCTTGAGGAAGTTGAGAGCCTTTTCAGCCTTCATATCGCCCTTCATCTGCTCAACAGGGATGTACTGCTTGACATCGTCCAGCTTCATGCCGTACATTTCAGCAAGTTTTTCGAGTTCCTTTTCAGCCTCCTCGTCGGATACTGTCAGGTTTTCAAGCTTAGCAATCTGCTTGAGAGCAAGTCTGCTCTTGACACCCTTTTCAGCGTTCTCTCTGTAGGATTCCTTCATAGAGTCAACTGTCAGTCCGGCGAACTTCATGTACTGTGACAGGCTCAGACCAGCGCCCTGCACCTGCTGGGCAAACTGCTGGATCTGTGCTTCCACTTCATTTTCGATCATGATTTCAGGAACTTCGACTTCTGTCATTTCAACGAGCTGTTCCATCAGCTTGTTGGCAGCTTCATTCTCAGCTGTGTTCTTTCTGCTTGTCTCCAGACGCTCGCGGATTGTCTTCTTCAGATCATCGAGAGATTCAACATCCGGCCAGTTCAGATCCTTTGCGAAATCATCATTGACTTCCGGCAGAACCTTCTTCTTGACTTCGTTGACCTTGACCTCGAATACAACTGCAGCACCTGCCAGTTCTTCACTGTGGTAGTCCTCAGGGAATGTGAGGTTCAGAGCTTTTTCATCTCCTGCCTTGACGCCGACCAGCTGCTCTTCGAAGCCCGGAATGAAAGAACCGGATCCTAGAACGAGGTCATGGTTCTCAGCTGTACCGCCGTCGAAAGCGACGCCGTCCTTGAGTCCCTTGTAGTTGATGTTGACTGTATCGCCGTTTTCAGCTGCTTCTTCAGTCACTTCCCATTCAGCGTATCTCTCGCGTGTGGAATTGATTTCCTTGTCGACATCCTCGTCTGTAACAGCAGCTTCTTCGACTTCATACTTCAGGCTCTTGTAATCACCGAGCTTTGCCTCCGGTTCAACCGGGAATGTGAAGACGACAACAGCCTGCTCAGCATCCATGGAACGGATATCGAGAACCGGTCTGTCAATCGGTTCGAGTTCCTGTTCCTTCAGCGCTTCCTGCAGCCAGTGATTCGCATTGTCTTCGACAGCCTGCATATATCTTTCAGAAGCCGGCACTCTTCTTTCGATCAGTGCCTTCGGTGCCTGTCCTTTACGGAAGCCATCGATTGTGACGTTTCTGGCGATCTTGTCAAAAGCCTTCTTGACGGCTTTCTTCCAGTCTTCGCCGGAGATCGTAACCTCGAGATCTCCCATTGATTTTTCCTTCAGTGTCCAGTTTGACATATACATTTACTCCTATTCTGTAATATTGCCGTAATATTATAACAAATACAGTCCGGCAAAGCCATGCGAATATGCATGAATTTTTAGCACTCACAGGCAACGCCTGCTAATATACTACTCATTTGTATTAGCACTGTCAACTATAAAGTGCTAATCTGACTGTTTCTGAGATATCTGTACAGATCTCCGCCGTCCATCATGTCGCTGACATTCTTCAGGATTTCATCTGCCAGCGCTTCGCCGTCTTCCGTATCGTAGCTCAGCGGCAGGAACATGAACACTTCCCTGACAAGCAGCGTGCGGCACATCTCCAGATAATCCGGATGTTCATTCTCAAGCGTTTCCTTCAGGATCCTGAAGGCTTCATGGTAGCCGCTGCTTTCACTGATGGGTGTCAGCGAATCTCCCCAGAATGTATATTCCACCCCGTCCTTCACATATGTGAATTCCTCCGGAACCTCCTGTTCGGCAATTGCCTCAATGACCAGAGCTGCCGCCTCCGGCTGTGGATCATTCATCAGATACTCTCTCAGCTCTTCCGCATATTTGCGCAGATTCTTTTCCGAAAGAACGGATGCCGCCCGAAGCTGCGAGACACTGTCTCCCTTCAGTTCATTCAGAAGCGTATCCATATCCGCTTCCTTCCTGACGGATGTCTCACTCTTTAAATAGGCAAGATCCTTGCGGATGGCTTTGAGGCTTTCTTCGAAATCAGGCGGTACATACGGCATGGACAATTCTTTTCTGACGATCATCTCTGCTTCCGCATACTCTTTCCTGTCAATCAGGTCTCTGATTTCCTGCAGTGTTTCATCGTAATATCCGTTCATGAAATCCTCCCGAATATCCAAAAATACCGGAACGCGTTCGCAATTCCGGTAAAGTCAGCGTCGTCGAAGAGACTCGAACTCTTGACCGTCCGCTTAGAAGGCGGGTGCTCTATCCAACTGAGCTACGACGACAGCACAAATATATTAACAAAACCGTTTTCGGTTTTCAACTACTATTTTCGGAAAATCATCCGGTAAAGTTTCAGACCGTCCAAAGACGGTCTGATTATCTCTGATTCAGATGTGGTAGGACATCCTGGTTACCTTCACTTCAGAACCGTTGATATCAACGATCATGTAGGAAGGTTCCGATCCGTCACGGTTGCGCCAGATCGATCCGGGATTGAGAAGTCTGATTCCGTCGATCACCGAATCATGATAGATATGGGTATGACCGAACATCACGATGTCACAGCCGGCTTCCTTTCCCCTTTCCGCCAACATGTCATAATGTCCGAAGAACATATCGCGGTGACCGTGCACCAGCAGAATGCGGTGGCCTGCGACATTCAGCACCTTGCGGAACTGGTATGCGTTGTATTCATCGTTGTTTCCCTGTACAGCCGCGAAACCGTCAAGCATAAACGGCGGCATTTCACTGTCTCCGCAGTGAAACAGATATTCCCCATGGCAGTACCGGTCTCTGATATCGGTGATGGCTTTGGCAAGGCCGTGGTTATCGCTGATCAGAATAATCCTGGCTTGATTTGTCATGTTTTCTCCTTTTTTGTTCACTTAAGCGCATTTTAACCTATGTGAAAAGATTCGTAATCATGTTAACATAAAAACAGGAAAAGGAAGGCAGTGTTTATGAAATTGAATCTGTACCCGTATAATTACTGGATCCTGTGGGCATCCTGCCTGGTGCTGGCAGTATGTCTTGTCATACTTGTTTCAAAAGCGCTCAATCTTGTCAAACAGCTGAAAGTGATGCAGGCGGCGACAGAGCCGATGCAGAAGAACCTGAAGCTGATGCAGATCAAAACCGAAGCGGTCAATGAGAAGAAAGCGGAACAGCAGAAGAAGAACAAGCTGCTGATGGCTGCCATCCCGATTCTGCTCGCTGTGCAGAAAGCATACTCTGCTGATGATGAACTGCACGGCGTCAAGGGCTATACAGCTGCCGCGAAGAAAGTATACAAGACATCGCAGGATGAGAAAACACTGATTGCGAAAATCAAGAAAGCCATGTAACGAAAAATGATGTATCATTCCGATACATCATTTTTTTCATCTTCATGCAAAGCCCTGTACACATTGCGGGCTGCCTCTTTCGGCACAACGTTCGCGATTTCTTCTTCGCTTGCCTCCTTCAGCTTTGAGAAACTGCCGAATTCCTTCAGAAGCAGCTTCTTGCGCTTGGGACCGATGCCTTCGATTTCATCGAGGATCGATTTTGTCTGCGCTTTGGAACGCAGCTTGCGGTGATAGCTGATGGCGGTTCTGTGCACTTCATCCTGCATTCTTGTAAGCAGGAAGAAGAGACCGGAATTCTTGTCGATATCAAATGTCTGGAAATTCGTATCCATCAGGGCATTGGTATTGTGGTGGTCATCCTTGACCAGGCCCATGATCTTGATCGTTTCACTCAGTCCGAGACTGTCCAGGATTTCCTTCGCGGCTTCGATCTGGGTGCGGCCGCCGTCGACGAGGATGCCGTCCGGGAATCTGCCGCCGTCCGATAACAGACGGAAATAGCGCCGGTAGACAACCTCTTTCATGGAATCGACATCGCTGTTTCCGGTGTGCAGCTTATACAGGCGGTAGTTCTTCTTGTCGGGAACACCGTCTTCATAGACAACGCAGCTTGCCACGGTGAAGGCACCGCTGATATGGGAGTTGTCAAACAGCTCCACGCGGCGCATCTCACGCCCGGCAAGTTTTGATAGTTCCTCAACAGCCTGCTCGGTGATCGTATTCTGCCGCTCCACTGTCTGGAATTTCAGCTCCAGCTGTTTCTTCGCATTCTCCACGCACATGTCCACAAGACGCTGCTTGTAGCCGCGCTGGGGCTGGAACACCGGCATATCGAGAATCGCCGAGAGGTTTTCAAAATCACAGTTCCTCGGCAGAACGAGTTCCCTTGCGGCAGGATGTTCCTGATAGTAATCCGCAAGGAATGACGAGAACGCATCCTCGGGATCGCCATACAGCGGTCTCAGTCTGAATTCCTTGTTCAGGATGACGCCGTTTCTGACAAGGAAGCCGGTGATTGCCATATATCCCCTGTCCGCATACCAGGCAAAAACGTCTCTCGAACCGCGGTTGTCTTTTTCGATATTCTGTCTGTCAGCCACAACCTTGTGAATGGATTCCAGCATATCCCTGTATTCCATCGCCTTCTCAAATTCAAGATTCTCGCTGGCAGCTGCCATTTTCTGTTTCAGATCGTTTTCGATTTCTCTCGTATCCCCGTTCATGAAGCGTGTCACGCGGTCTGCCATCTCTTCATAGGTACCCTGCGGCAGTTCATAGACACAGGGACCAAGACACTGGTTCATGTGGTAATACAGACACAGCTTGTCCTGCATTCTCGTGCATCTGCGGAACGGATAGAGCCCCTGCAGAAGCTTTAATGTCATCCTGGCAGCCGTCGCATCAGGAAAAGGACCGAAATATCTCGCTTTCCTGTCCTTCTTCATATCTCTTGCAATCATCAGCCGGGGATACTGTTCCCTGGTCAGTTTGATATAGGGATAGGAAGAATCATCGATAAACTGGATATTGTACTTCGGCCTGTATTTCTTGATCAGATTGATTTCCAGGACAAGCGCTTCTTTTTCCGATGCCGTGACGATGAAATCAAAGTCCTCGATATTGGATACCATCTTGGTCGTCTTGAAATCATGATCGCCGGTGAAATACTGGTTGACTCTGTTGTGCAGGTTCTTGGCCTTGCCGACATAGATGATCTCACCGTTTTTGTCCTTCATCTGATAGCTTCCGGGTTCATCCGGAAGATTTGCCAGTTTTGCTTTGATATATTCTCTGTCCATAGGTTATTTCATGACAACGACAGTCGCTCCAGTTCCCCCTTCATTGGGCATGCCGATGCGGAATTCCTTGACGTTGTGATTGTTTTTCAGACGGTTCTGCACCGCAGTGCGCAGTCTGCCGGTTCCGTCACCGTGAATGATGCGGAATGTCTTCAGACCGTACAGCTGGGCCTGATCCATATACTCATCCATTCTCTCCATCGCCTCATCAACGCGCATGCCGATCAGGTTGCATTCCGTGGACATCGTGGAATAGATGGTATGAGATGCGATATTGACGGACGTCGTGTTCTTCGTTTTGGGAATCACATGACTGCTCGGACGGATCTGATCGCGGCGGACACGCATCTCTCTTCCGTTAAGCAGAATGCGGATATTCTTCTTCTCCACCGATACGACCTCGCAGACCCTGCCGGAAGAGCGCAGCTCCACGGCATCATGCGGTTTGTATTCATGATTCTCATCCGGTTCAATGACGTTCTCAGGCTCCTCCGATAATTCAGAAAGCTCATGGCGCATGCGGATGGCTTCATGGTATTTGACGTCCGGCTGTTTCCTCAGCTGTTCGAGAATGCGGTCAGCTTCCTTCTTGCGTTCCTCAAGATACTCCTCGGCTTCACTCTCCGCTTTCGCGCGCCATTCGTCCTTTTCCTTTTCAAAGCGGTTCTTCTCCTGACGGAGCTTTTCCGCTTCCTTTTCGGCATCCGCAAGAGCGCGTGAGAGCGCTTCTTCTTTTTCCGTGACTTCATTCAGCTGCTTTTCCAGACGCTCAATCAGAATGTCTTCTTCTGTCTTCGCCTGGTTTTTCAGGAAGCGGGCATACTTGACGATGCCTTCCGGAAGGCCGTACCGTTCCGCAACCTCGAGGGCATTGGAAGAACCGGTCAGTCCTTCAATGTATCTGTATGTCGGCATCAGTTTTTCCATATCAAACTGGACGGATGCCGTCAGGATATCCTTGTGGCGCTTGCCGTATGCCTTCAATCTTCCGTAATGGGTTGTCGCGACTGTCATGCATCCCTTCTCACGCAGATCATTGAGGATGGCGATTGCGAGGCTTTCGCCTTCGCGGGGATCTGTTCCGCTGCCGACTTCATCCAGCAGCACCAGGCTGTTCTCGGTCGCTTCACGGCATACTTCCGCCTGTTTGCGGATGTGCGCGCTGAAGGAGGACAGCGAGGAAACTACGCTCTGATCATCGCCGATATCCACAAAGACACGGTCAAACAGAGGCAGCACCGCCTCGTCGCAGCATACCGGCATGCCGCAGTATGTCATGATGACCGCAAGTCCGATCACTTTCATGGATACGGTTTTTCCGCCGGTGTTGGGACCGGTGATCAGAAGCAGACGGCACGGATCCTCGATCCGATAGTTGTTGGCAACGACCTTCTGGGGATCGATCAGCGGATGTCTTGCCCGCTTCAGTATGATTTTCTTTTCTTCGCAAAGCTTGGCAGCGCACGCTTCCATCGCGTTTCCCCACTGCGCTTTGGCGAAGATCTCATCCAGGATCCCGCATGTTTCGATATTGGCTGTCAGCTCATGCGAATACTTTCCGCATTCGTGCGAACATTCCAGAAGGATCCTGTCTGTTTCTGTCTTTTCTCTCTGCAGAAGTTCCTGTTTGCGGTTGTTGACGGCAACCAGCGGTGCCGGTTCGATATAGGAAGCCTGGCCGCTTGCGCTGTCACCGTATACCAGACCGCCGAAGCTGTTCTTGTCCGATGCGCGCACAAGAATCACTGCTCTGCCGGCGCGGTATGTGATGATGGAGTCCACCACGGAATCCTGGTGGGCTGCCACAAAGCGCTGGGCAGCGGCAGCGATTTCCTGGTCGATCCGGCGCAGTGAGACGCGGACAGAGCGCAGCTCATCACTGGCGGAGTCCATCACTTCACCGTAATCGTTGATGCATCTGCTGAGATATTTCTCCAGATGATCATGCACGGCAATGGTTCCCGTCAGATCCTTCAGAGAATCATGCGGCACATCGATCAGTGAGCGTTCATATGACATCAGGGAACGAAATCCCTGGATCAGCCGGATCACACCGGCAAGATCATTGCCGGTAAGTGCTCTTCCCTTGGCAGCCGCGTTCAGTGCTTCACGCATGTCACGGATCCCGTAGAACGGCATCGGTCCGTATTTTCTGACTGCTTCCAGCGCTTCTTTGACATACGAAAGATTCCGCCTGATCACAAGCGGATCAAATGAGGGCTCCGTATTTTCAAGATGTTCCTTTCCCAGTGAGAAAGAACAGTACGGCAGCATTTTTCTGATGATTTCGTTCAGTTCAAGACTGGCAGATGTACTCATTTGTTATTCCTTTCATTACGGCAGAATTTCGGTGATGGATGAATTGTACTGATATCCGTGTTCATCCAGCCACGAACTCAGGGCGTCCTGTTCCTTCTTTGTCAGAAATGAAACATTCTCGCTCAGTGTATGCAGGGCTTCCGAGCTCATGACCGGCTGCGCCAGTTCCTTGAAGACGGAGGATACCAGTTCATTGACCGGCTTGAGCACTGTCTTTTCCACTGCCAGCACACCGTTGTTGAAGAGCGGTGTCTGCAGAAGAACGGAAACCACAACTGTCAGCACAGCCGCCTCGCAGAGCGCGAATGCGCTTCCTGCCAGCGAACTGATCGTATTGACAACCGGAAGCTTCTGGGTGCCTTCCGCAACCTTGTCAAGAATCGCGAAGAGAATGCGCATGATGACAAAGAGAACAAGGAACCAGCAGATCTGATTCAGATACTGATACGCAGCCTCCGCAAAGGACGTATCCTGCAGAAGCGCCCACTCTTTCGGCCAAAGACGGAAATACTTGCCGAGGACGGAAGAAACCGCCCAGGCGGCGTATACGGAGACAATCGTGCCGAACAGGCCGATCGTGACTCTGATGATTCCCTTCTTCCAGCCGACGGCGAAGAAGATACCGATTATTACAACTGCGGCGATATTGACCGGCCACAGCCATGTGTTATCAACTGTAAACATATAAAATACCTCGCTTCTAACCAATGATAAACAAATCTTTCCAGCTTCGCAATCGCGATGATAGAATGATACCATGTCAAAAACATCGATTACACTCATGCTCAGCCCTTCCCAGGCGGATCAGCTTTACCGGACGTTTGCCTCCTGCAGCGTCAAAGCGCCGCAGTACGCGGAATGGTGCCTGAAGTGCGAAAACTGCACGATCACCCGCTATACAAGCGGTAAAACACTGTTTCAGGGCAGTGACGCGGAAGTATATGCCGCTGCCTTTATGGAGCCTGATACTTCGATTCATGCCCATGCGGGAAGCGATGAAGTCGGTACCGGCGATTATTTCGGACCGGTATGCGTCTGCGCGGTCTTTGCGGATGACGCGGGAATCGCTCTGATTCATAAGCTTGGCGTGCATGATTCCAAGCAGATCAAAGATGAGGATATCCGCAAGGCAGCCCCTGTTCTGATGGAACAGCTCCCTCACAGTCTGTTAATTGTCCCCTGCGCCAAGTACAACCAGGTTCATGAAAGATCCAACCTCAACGCGATCAAGGCGCTTCTGCACAATCAGGCCTATGTGAACTTACGGAAGAAGACAGCTTTGCCAAAACTGATCGTCATCGACCAGTTCACACCGGAAAAAAGCTATTACCGCTATATCTCATCGGAAAAGGAAATCGTCCGCGGCATTCACTTTGAAACAAAAGCCGAGGACAAATACCCGGCAGTCGGCGCCGCTTCCGTCATTGCCCGCTATGCGTTCCTGAAATATATGGAAGAGATGGACGCCAGATACGGCATGCATTTCCCCTTCGGCGCATCCGGCACCGTCGATCAGGCAGGCATCGCGTTCGCTGAAAAGTACGGAAAGGACAGACTCGGCGAAGTTGCCAAGCTGCATTTCAAGAATACGGAAAAAATCATGGAGAGGCTCTAAGCCCCTCCATTTTTCACAGTTCCGGATTTTTCTTCTTTTCCACCGTCAGGGAGATCGTGTTCTCCAGACGGCAGAGTTCAACCCCGGCAGCTCTCAGCATGCGCTTGGAAGCGATGTTGGTATCGATGCCGTTGTACTTGTCTGATTCATAGACGATTCTCTTGATGCCTGCCTGAATGATTGCCTTGGCGCATTCATTGCAGGGAAACAGCGAAACGTAGACCGTGCAGCCGCTGACCGGCCATTTGGAATTGAGAATAGCATTCAATTCGGCATGAACGACAAAGGCGTATTTGGTATCCAGCACACCGCCTTCCCTTCCCCACGGAAATTCGTCATCGGAACAGCCTTTCGGCAGTCCGTTGTAGCCGACGGAAACGACACGGTGATTCTCATCGACAATCGCCGCCCCGACCTGTGTGTTGGGATCTTTTGAGCGCAGTGCGGAAAGGTGTGCCAGGCCCATGAAATATTCGTCCCAGTTCAGTACTTCTTCTCGCTTGTTCATATCAGTTATCCTCTCTGATCAGCCAGGAAAGCGTATCTTCCGAATCATACAGCACGTCAAGCCTCTCAGCCATTCTGACGGCATGACTTTTCAGACCGATCTCACATTCCCTCTTCAGTATATTATAATCCGACCGCATATAGATCTGTTCTGCCGGAATCCGCCATCCTCTGTATGTGAAAATACAGAGAACAGCCGCGTACAGCACGGCAGCGATCCGGAAATGGATGCTTTTGAACTTCTTTTTTGTTTCTTCTGAAAGAAGAGCTGTCAGAAACAGACCGGCGATATAGCCGCCGATATGACCTGTGACAGAGATCGCCGGCATGAAATTCATCAGAATACAGATCACATACGTTCTGATCAGAGATGTTCTGATCACCGGTATCTTTGCCAGATCCATACTGAAGACGATGACCGAATACCCCGCCAGCAAGCCATACAGTCCGCCGGAAAGACCGATTGTCACCGTATTGCCTTCTGTGCAGAAGGTAAAGAGACTTCCTCCGATCACTGATCCAAACAAAATCACAGCGTATTTGAGATGTCCCATCTTCAGTTCCATAAAAGAACCCATGCTTGTCAGCGAAAACATGTTGACGGCAAGATGAAGAAACGAGACATGCACAAGACCGGCTGTCAGAAATCTCCAGTATTCTCCGCACATGATAAACGGCTTGTAATATGCCCCGCACAGGATCGCGCTTTCAGCCGCGTTTTCCATACCGGAAAACAGCGACAGAATGAATATCACAGTGCATACGATCACTGTGCCAAGCGTCACCGGCGGAAGATTCAGCCGTTTCATTTTGCGGACTCCTCTTCCAGCATGGCAAGAAGCTTTACGAAGTATTCCGGCAGCGGTGCCTGAAAGTGCATCTCCTCGCCTGTGGAAGGATGTACAAGGTACAGATCCGAGGCATGGAGAACCTGTCCGCAGGTATCCATGTATCTGGATTTCTTTCCGTACTTCTCATCACCCATGACCGGATGACCGATGTATTTCATATGCACTCTGATCTGATGCGTTCTGCCTGTTTCGAGATTGCACTCCACGAGCGTACAGCTCTTGAAGCGCTGCAGGACTTTGAAATGGGTGACAGCATTGCGGCTGTTTTTGTCCGTGACTGTCATCTTCTGACGGTCGCGGGGATCGCGTCCGATCGGAGCGTCGATCGTGCCGGCATCATGAACGATATTGCCCATGACAATGGCTTTGTATGTACGGCGGCATGTCTTGTTTTCCAGCTGCTTCGCGATTGCCTCATGAGCAGCGTCGTTTTTGCAGGCGACGATGCAGCCGGTCGTATCCTTGTCAATTCTGTGCACAATTCCCGGACGGATCACGCCGTTAATTCCGGAAAGATCCTCGCAGTGATACAGCAGCGCGTTGACAAGCGTTCCGCTGGTATTTCCGGCAGCGGGATGGACGACCATGCCCTTGGGCTTGTTGATGACGATGATGTCGCTGTCCTCATAGAGGATATCCAGCGGAATGTTTTCAGCTGTCACATCCAGCGGCACATCCTCGGGAACGTCGCATGTGATGACATCTCCCGGACATACCCTGTAGGATGCCTTCTCCGGTTTTCCGTTGATGAAGATCAGACCCTGCCTGGCAAGATCCTGTATTCTCGAGCGGGAAAGATCGCTGATCGTGCTGAGATATTTATCCAGCCTTTCATCTGTGTCTTCTGCCGCAGTCCATTTCATTTCAGCCATTCTTCTTTTCCTCCGCCATTGTTGTCAGAAACAGGATAAAGACGCCGATGCACAGCGCTGAATCCGCAATATTGAATATCGGAAAGTCATAACCGAAAATATAGAAATCAAGGAAATCCCTGACATATCCAAGCACCGCTCTGTCATACAGGTTGCCTGCCGCTCCGCCGATCATCAGGGCAAGAGCGATCTTTGTGTATTTGCTGCATTGATGTGTTCTGAGATACCAGACCATTCCGACGATTGCCGCAAAGGAAACCGCCGCAAGGATCATAGTATGTCCGGAAAGCATGGACCATGCCATGCCGGTATTCTCAGCATATGTAATATGAAAAAAACCGGGTATCAGTTTGATGGAGTGCATCGTTGTATCGTTCTGAATCCAGGATTTGCTGATGAGATCGATCACGATCACAGCAGCGCTGATCAGTAAAACAGTCATTTTAACACCTCTGAATCAGTCTGATTGTATCAGCAGAACCACCTCTTGACAATCTCTGCCGGGTTTAAAAAAAGAATGAACTTCCGTTCATCCTCTCTGTGCGATATATGCCTTCAGACCTTTGGCAATCTGATCCGGGCAGGATGTCGGCTTCATGCCGCAGGTGATTCCATCCAGCGCCTCGATGACCTCATCGATCTTTCTGCCTTTGACAAGGGAAGCGATTCCCTTCAGATTGCCGTTGCAGCCATGGATCACTTCCATGCTTTCGACAGTGTCACCGTCAAGTTCAAATATCATCTTTGTAGAACATGTTCCTTTCGGACTGTACTCATAATGTGTGCTCATACGTTATCTCCTCGTGGGCTATTCTAACATACAGGATCAATTTGAAAAGACATTTGACCGGAAAAAAGAATCCCTTCCGGGATTCCTGATCAGTAGTTCTCGCGCTTTACTTCGAAATAGCTCTGCGGGTGTGCGCAAACCGGGCAGACGATCGGAGCTTCAATGGCTGTTACCGTATATCCGCAGTTGCGGCACTGCCATGTTACTGCGTCTTCCTTCCTGAATACGACGCCGTCCTTGATGTTGGCCAGCAGCTTTGCATAGCGCTCCTCGTGTTCCTTTTCAATCGCGGCAACGCCTCTGAACTGCTCAGCGATTTCCGGGAAGCCTTCTTCCTCAGCTGTTGCGGCGAACTCCTTGTACATTTCTGTCCATTCGTAGTTCTCACCCTGGGCTGCCTGCAGCAGGTTCTCCGGCGTATCCTTGATCTTTCCGCCCTGCAGATACTTGAACCACATCTTTGCGTGTTCCTTTTCGTTTCCTGCTGTCAGAGCGAAGATCTCAGCAATCTGTTCGTAGCCGTCCTTCTTTGCCTTGCTTGCCCAGTAATCATACTTGTTGCGGGCCTGGCTCTCTCCGGCGAATGCTGTTTCGAGATTCTTCTCTGTTTTTGTTCCTTTCAGTTCCTTCATCTGAATATCCTCCTCTATTTGATTATACACGGAAATGACCGTTTTATACTCTGGACTGATTCAGCAGAGGCATGCTGAACCAGAAAGTGCTTCCTTCCTGCGGTGCGGAGATCACTCCGTACTTGGCATGATGGAGATCCAGAATCTCCTTCGCGATGGAAAGACCGATGCCGCTGCCGGAAGAAACACGCACATGTTCCTTGTCCACCTTGTAATATCTGTCCCAGATATTGGGAAGATCCTTTTCCTCAATGCCGGCGCCGAAGTCTCTGACTTCCACCTTCGCATTGTTTCCTTCCGCATACGCCTTGACGATAATATGCTTCTTTTCACCGGAATAGTTGATGGCATTCGTCATAAAGTTGTTGAACACCTGTTCCAGACGCTTTCTGTCAGCTGAGGCTGTCAGTCCGTCTTCAATGCTCTCTTCGATCTCGAATCCTTCCTGCATCCGGTAAACGTCATATTTGCGCATCTGGGTGCGGATCAGATCAGAGAGATCGATTTCTTCCGGATTGATCGTGATCTTTCCTTCCTGCAGTTTGGAGAGATCCAGCAGATCGTTGACCAGCGCGTTCAGGCGCTTGGATTCATCAACGATGACCTGCAGGTTCTCATCTGTCTTTTCTTCCGGCAGATCCTGCATCATCTCGCCATACCCGGTAATCATGGTTAACGGCGTTCTCAGATCATGCGATACATTCGCAATCAGATCGCGCTTTGCCTTGTCCGCCTTCTGAATATCCTGGGCAGCCGCCGTCAGCGTTTCGTTTAATTCCGCTGCTTCTCTGTAGCGGTTTGTTCTTTCATCAGCCTCATAAGAACCGCTCGGAAGCTGCTTGGCTGCTTCATTGATCGCCGCCAGCGGCTTGGCAATCTGGTTGTACATCAGATACGTCAGGATAATCACTGCGACGGCAATGATCATGCCGATATAGAGCAGCTGTCTCTGCAGTGTTGTCACTGTCGCATCCAGCGGCGTGATCGTGCTGGAAACCATGACGACGGTATCACCCTCTTCACCGTAGATGATCCTCGTATAGATGATGGATTTCAGCTTTTCATCGAAATGTCCGAAATCCTCTTTTGTTCCGATATACAGATATGTTCCGTCTTCCGAAGAAGATACTCTGGCGATATTCTCCAGGATTTCCTTCGGAGTCAGGCGGTTCTGCAGACCGCGTGAAAACCGTGCTTCATATTCCAGTCCTTCCGAGGAAGGAAACAGAACGCCGATGCTGGCATCCGTGCGCAGCTGTCTGCTTTCAATGATGGAATCCAGATCATCCGTCTCCAGATTGCGGACAACTTCATCCGCAACACTGATGATGGATTTGACCTTGGCGGATTCATACATCGGCTCAAGCAGAAACACCTGGAATACAAACAGGACGGAAATGATACCTAAACCGAAAAACAGCAGATATCTGCCGATTTTCGTTTTTAGA
>ONSK01000025.1 GCA_900320455.1 uncultured Erysipelotrichaceae bacterium
AGATGTTATAACCTGACGCTGCCTGAACTGCCTTTGGATGGTAATGCAATTCCGGAAATATTCAAGGTATATATGGCGGATACCGGTCTGTTTACGGCAATGCTGGAAGATGGATCACAGTACGACATTCTCAAAGGAAATCTGTATGGTTATAAAGGAGCAGTCTTTGAAAACCTGATGGCGGATATCATCGGAAAGAGCGGAAGAAAACTGTACTATTTTCATAAAGATTCAGGGTTGGAGATCGACTTTATCATCCGCCTTCAGAATGAAGCAGCTCTTCTGGAAATCAAAGCTTCAACCGGAAATGCAAAAAGTGTAAAAACAATTCTTACGCAGCCTGAGAAGTATCATGTTCAGCGGGCTGTAAAGCTGGGAAATGATTACAATGTGGGATATGCGAACGGAATACTGACACTGCCATCCTACATGGGGTTTCTTCTTTGCCGTGATACTACTCTCTGATGCTATTTTGCTGCCATACGGAATGCAAACAAAGCGGATACATGTGAAAAACACAGATACTGATATGGGGATACATACATATCAAAGAAGCTGCGTTAAGAACAACAGATGCACTTGTCATCTTTGCGCAGGTGCGTGTACAATCTGAACAGAACATACACTCTGAAGCGGTTTGTCATACATGGAAATGATGACAGAGTGCAGTGATATGGAGACAGACAATGAGAGAAAAGACATTTAAGACAGCCGGTATGACGGCACTGGTTCTGCTTTGCGGATGCGGTGAAACAAAAACAGCGGTTGAATATAAACCAGCGGAAGTACATCAGGTCAAAGGCAGACAGGGAATCTGCACGGAGAACGGATATTACTGGGTCAGCGGATCCGGAACACTGGAAAAATATGACAGCAGCTGGAATCTGATTGCGGAAAACACGGATCCTTTTGAAGGCTATACACTGGAAGTCAACCATATCGGTGATATCGATGTGTATCAGAATGAGCTGTATCTCGGTGTGGAATACTTTATGGACGGGGAAGGGAAAAACATCCAGGTCGCTGTCTATGACGGCGATACGCTGAAGCTGAAGAGAGTCTTTCCGTTCCGAGCGGATACCGGACAGCTGGAATGCAGCGGAATCGCTGTGGACCCCGATTCCCGGACGGTATATATGTCATCCTGGATCGATGGTGAATCCAGCGAATATCTTTACATGTATGATCTTGATTCCACAGAGTACAAAGGAAAACTGAAAATGGATCCGGCTCCGAAGTGGATTCAGGGAGTCGCGTATTATGACGGCAGCCTGTATGTGACAAGCGATGACGGTGATGCGGAAGAAGACGCACCGGATCACATGTACAGAGTTGATGTTTCCAAAGACGGAAAAACAGGAACCGTCAGTCTTGAAAAAACATTTGATGATGTGACAAGACAGGGAGAAATCGAAGGACTGACATTCGATAAAGAACACGGACAGTTCCTGCTGCTGTACAACAGAGGCGCAAGAATCATTGCCGGAATGCCGAAGGGTTATTACGAAGGCTACACGGAAGAAATCCATGAAGTGTTCGTGTATGATATTCTGAATAAAAAGTGAAAGTAAATGAATTGACCATGCTGGCATGTGATACGATAATAGACGTAACAAAACCGGTGACGCGGAGATAACGGCAGATATGATCTCAAAGAGAGTCCGGGCAGTACACAATTGTGAAATATGAAAATATCCGGTCAGCGACCGGATATTTTCTTCAGAGGAATATCAGTTCGATACACCTGAACAGTGCATAGAACACATGAATCATAATGATACAGAAACAGACAAGTCCGCCGGTGTATGCAATCCCATCGCCGGTGAACTTTTTTATCGCTTCCAGCATGGGATTTCCGTAGGTATCCCGCAGGAACATGAAGTTCTTGTCAAAGACACAGTCAACCAGGTAGATGATTGAGGCGAGAATGATGATCTTGAAGATCGACAGCCATACACCGGGATATGTCAGCGGTATTTCTCCGCAGCTGAATCTCGCCGTAATATAGGCGATGATCAGCGCATGGTACAGAAACTGATGAATCGTATAGAAATTCACTGCCGGGAGGGTCGAGGTCGTCGGAAAGAGAACAGCCATGACCGCTGCCGGAAGGAACAGTGTCACCAGCATCTCCGGAAAGAATGTATTCCCAATCCAGATGGAATCGCAGACGGTGCAGTATGCCGCGAAGCTGCAGATTTCAAGCGGCAGGTATTCTGAGAATTTCACATCCGAAAACCAGATCAGAATCATTTTAATGATATCTATGATGATCAGAGAAGCCGCAATGACCCGCAGAATCAGTATCTTATGCGCACTGTCAGCCTGCCCGTAACATACTGCCGTGATGATCACAAAAGCAGCGGTGAGGACAAGCCAGATCAAATGCTTTACCGTGAACTGTCCATATCCCATTCCATCCGGAATATTGTCTTTATGTGTCCAGAAGTGGTTCATACAAGTTCATTATAGACGATATTCATCAAACTTTTGATGCATAACAGGAAAAAACATGCGTGAATTTGGAAAAAAGATGGATTTGCCCATGATTGCCAAGGCCATCAAAAAAACTGTGAGCCGGTATGACACTCAGTTCTGTGATTATTTGAAGAGGACTTCACCGTTGGATTCGATGATTTCCTTGTAGCGGTCGTAGGAATTCTTTTTGACACGCTCAAGTGTGCCGTGGCCGTCATTGAATCTGTCGACATAGACAAATCCATAGCGCTTCTTCATTTCGCCTGTGCCTGCGGATACGACGTCGATCGGACCCCACCAGAGATAGCCGATGCAGGGAACGCCATCCAGGATTGCTTCGTGGATCTGTTTCAGATGCTGCTCGAGATAACGTACACGGAACGGATCATCGATCTTTCCGTTTTCATCCAGGTTCTCATCGAGACCGATGCCGTTTTCAACGATGAACTGCGGCAGGTGATAGCGGTCATTGAGAATATTCATGGTGTAGCGAAGACCCTTCGGATCTACCGGCCATGCCCACGGCTGCGGGCTGCATTCCTTCAGATACGGATTGGACTTGCCCTTGATGCCGCCGGTGTTGGAAATCATGTTCGCATCAACCGCGTATACGGCAGAACGGTAATAGCTGTAGGAGATGAAGTCAATCGTATAGTCCCTGATCAGCTTCAGTCCTTCCTCATCCATTTCCGGTGTCAGATCCGGATTCTCATTCCAGATGCGCTTGACATAGCCCGGGATCTCACCGAGAGCCATCGGATCGCACATGTAGAAGACTGCCATGCGCTGTGTATTCAGAGCACCGAGGACATTGTCGGGATTGCAGTCATCAGGATATGTGGCTGTGCCGGAAGCTGTCATCATATTGCCGATCTGTGATTCCGGATCGATCTCATGACAGAGCTTTACGGTCCAGGCATTCGCGACCAGGATGTTGTAGTATCCCTGCCAGATTTCCTTCTGGGTAATGGAGCCGATCGGATCATTTTTGTCCTTTGGATCCTTGATGTTCAGGATACCGCCCGCAACGAACGGATTTCTGAGCATCGCGTTGACTTCATTGAATGTCAGCCAGAATTTCACCTTGCCCTTGTAGCGGGTGAATACGGTTGTGACATAGCGCTTCCAGAATTCAATCAGCTTCGGATTGGACCATCCGCCGTATTCCGTCAGAAGGTGCAGCGGTGTTTCATAGTGCGACAGAGTGATGCAGGGAGCCATGCCGTCCTTTAACATCTCATCAAAGAGATCATCATAGAACTGCAGACCTTTCTCATTCGGTTCTTCCTCATCGCCGTTCGGGAAAATTCTTCCCCAGGCAATGGATGTTCTGAAGCAGTTGAATCCCATACCAGCCATCAGTGCCAGATCTTCCTTATAGCGGTGATAGAAATCAATGCCTTCGTGGCTCAGATACTTCTTTTCAGGATTCAGGCACATTTCCCATTTGCCTGTTTCATCATTCCATTTGAGACCGGGATCTCTGGATCCGATTCCGACCATGATGTCTGTGACATTCGGCTGTTTTCCGTCCTCGAGCCAGGCGCCTTCAAGCTGATTTGCCGCAACTGCGCCGCCCCAGTAGAAATTCTTCGGAAAGCTCATATCGATTATTTCCTCCTGTTTTTTTTTCTGAAAATATTTTACCATGTATTATTCACCAAGGATATAAATTCCATTGGTTTCAGAAGCCTGTTTCAGCCAGTCTGCCAGTGTTTCGTAATCCAGCGGCTTCTGTGTCATCAGTTCTTTGAGAATCACTGTTACGGAAGCAGGCGGATAGTAGTTGATGCCGCAGAGATCCATCGTTCCGCATTTCTCATTGTTATAAAAACCATTTCCGAAGATGCCGCAGTACTGTTCATAAAAGAGATTCATATCATCACCTCTGACAAAGAGGGAATCTTCCTTTTTGAAACAGATGCTGTCAACGGAAACAATTGTCTTCAGGGATGATGAAAGCCGGCAGTACTGGATCTCGATGTAATCGGAACCGCCATATTTTTTAATGGTGTTGGATGTCAGAAACAGGTTCATGGAAAGTCACCTCACACAGAATCATATTATCCCATTCATGACACTGAAAACCAGTTAGTGTTTTTGTGAAAGTCGTAGTAATATTAGAGTCATGATAAAGAGATGTGATCTGCACAGTCATTCAACGTTCTCCGACGGTACATGCACACCGGCGGAACTGGTCAGCCTCGCTGAAAAGCAGGGTCTTTCCGCACTGGCTCTGACGGATCACAATACATCCAAAGGTCTGAAGGACTTCATGGAAGCCGGCAGAAACAGCAGTGTCATCACGGTTCCGGGATGTGAATTCACAACCGAATGGAACCATAAGGAAATCCATATTGTCGGTCTGTTCTTCAAAGAGGAGACATGGCCGGAAATCGAAGACTTCCTTGAACTGGCGCACATTGCCAAAATCAGCAGTAATGAACAGCTGATCAGCAGGCTGAATGAGGCGGGATATGATATCAGCACCGATGAAGTGTATGAGCTGACCGGCGGAAATGATTTCAACCGCGCTCATATTGCAAGAGTGCTGTACGCGAAACAGTATGTTTCCAGCGTCAAGGAAGCCTTTGACGGTATTCTGAAAGAAGGAAACGGATTCTATGTTCCGCCCAAGCGCATCACGTCACTTGCGGCAATCCGCTTCATCAAGGTCTATCATGCCACGGCAATCTTTGCCCACCCGCTGCTGAATCTGACCTATGATGAAATGCGTGAGTTCCTGCCGCAGGCAAAAGAGGCAGGACTGGATGCCATTGAAACGCACTATACGGAATTCACCGATGAGATGATGCATACCGCGGAATCCCTGGCAGAGGAATTCGGCCTGAAACAGAGCGGCGGTTCGGATTTCCACGGTGAAGCGAAGCCGGGAATCAGTCTTGGCACCGGCAGAGGAAACCTGGAAGTTCCGTATTCCTTCTATGAAGATATGCTTGCCTGCAGCGGCAGTAAATGATCCATCACAACAGGACAGACAGTCCTGTTTTTGGTGCGTAAAAGATGTAATCACATGTCCAAACAGGTAGAATGGACAGAGAACTAACAGGAGAAAAATCATATGAATCGGAAAGAACTGATCAGAACAAGAAGAAGTGTCAGAACCTTTGACAAGACAAAGCTCAGACCGGAAGATCTGGATGAGCTGTGTGCCTATATTGAAACCATCCAGAATCCGTACGGCATTCCCGTCAGATTCATGATCCTCGATGCCGAAGAAAGCGGTCTTTCCACACCCGTGACGTCCGGTGAATCCTATTACATCGCAGCGCTTGTGGACAAAGTTCCGCATGCGGAAGAAGCATTCGGCTATTCCTTTGAATCGATGGTGCTTTACGCGTGGTCACTCGGCATCGGCACGACCTGGATCGCCGGAACCATGAAGCGTGAGCTGTTCGAACAGGCGGCAGGCGCGGAAGAGCAGGAGAGAATGTACTGCATGAGTCCGCTCGGCTATCCGGCCGCTAAAATGTCACTGAAAGAGCTGGCAATGCGCAAAGGCATCAGAGCAGACAAGAGAAAGCCGGCATCGGAACTGTTCTTTGAAAAGGACGGCAGTCCTCTGAAGGCAGAGCGTGAAGACGTGAAAGATGCCCTGGAAGCGGTCCGTCTTGCGCCGTCTGCGGTAAACGGACAGCCGTGGCGCATCATCCATGACGGCAATGACTATCACTTCTTTGTGAAGCACAAGAGGGGATATGAAGAAAACAGCTTCGGTGATCTGCAGAAAGTGGATCTCGGTATCGCCCTGAATCATTTCATGTCCTTTGTCAAAGCCGATCTCATTCTGGAGGATCCGCAGATCGAATGCGGCAGCGATACGGAATACGTTGCCACTGTGCGTCTGGAAAACACGGAAGAGGAATAATCATTTATGAGTGCAGTCCTGATTACCGGTGCGACCGGACTTCTCGGTACAGAGATTACATCTTCTCTGCTCAGAGAACGTGATGAAACGATCTAC